>NZ_JACVTT010000155.1:0-6343 GCF_016624665.1 Stenotrophomonas sp. S39
GGTTTACGGCGTCCCCGCAAACCCACAGTGCCCCGCCATCCCACGGAATGCTGCTCTGGCTTTTGACGTTGCCTCTGCAGGTGCAGGGCGCAGCCCTGCCGAACCCCACCCCTTTCATGAAAGATGTTTCATCCACGGCACAGCTTTGTTTTAACTGCCAGCGCCGATACTTTCCGGCCTGCGCTGCCCACGGTGGGCACACGCACTGCTGGAGAGCTGCATGCTCGGCTTGGTCAGGACCGCGCTCAACAAGCCTTACACCTTCGTGGTGATGGCCATTTTCATCTGCATCGTCGGTCCGCTCAGCGCCCTGCGTACGCCCACCGACGTGTTCCCCGACATCGGCATCCCCGTCATCGCCGTCGTCTGGCAGTACACCGGCCTGTCCCCCGATGCCATGTCCGGCCGCGTGATCTCACCCTACGAGCGCGCGCTCAGCACCACCGTCAACGACATCGAACACATCGAATCGCAGTCGCTGGCCGGCATGGGCGTGGTCAAGGTGTTCTTCCAGCCCGGCGTGGACATCCGTACCGCCAACGCGCAGATCACCGCCATCTCGCAGACCATCGTCAAGCAGATGCCGGCCGGCATGACCCCGCCGCTCATCCTCAACTACAGCGCTTCCACCGTGCCGGTGCTGCAGATGGCGTTCTCCAGCCCGACCCTGGGCGAATCGCAGATCCGCGACCTGGCGCAGAACACCGTGCGCCCACCGCTCACCTCCATTCCCGGCCTGGCCATCCCCGCACCCTACGGCGGCAAGCAGCGGCAGATCACCCTCGACCTCGATCCGCAGGCGCTGGCCGCCAAAGGCCTGTCCGCGCAGGACGTCGGCAACGCGCTGGCCGCGCAGAACCAGATCACCCCGGTGGGCACGGCCAAGCTGGGCGGCAACGAGTTCACCGTGCTGCTCAACAACAGCCCAAGCGACATCGAAGCGCTCAACGATCTGCCGATCCGCACGGTCAATGGCGCGGTGGTCACCATCGGCCAGGTCGCCCACGTGCGCGATGGCTCGCCGCCACAGACCAACATCGTGCGCGTCAACGGCGGCCACTCGGTGCTGATGGCCGCGCTGAAGAATGGCGATGCCTCCACGCTCACCCTGGTCAGCCGCATCCGCGCCATGCTGCCGCAGATCGGCGAAACCCTGCCGCCATCGCTGAAGATCTCGCTGCTTGGCGATGCCTCCACCTTCGTCCGTGAATCCATCAGCAGCGTCGCCCGCGAAGGCATCATCGCCGCGCTGCTGACCAGCGTGATGATCCTGGTCTTCCTCGGCAGTTGGCGCTCGACGGTGATCATTGCAGCGTCGATTCCGCTGGCGGTGCTCTCGGCCATCGCGCTGCTGTCGGCGGCCGGGCAGACGCTCAATGTGATGACCCTGGGCGGCCTGGCGCTGGCGGTGGGCATCCTGGTCGACGATGCGACGGTGACCATCGAGAACGTCAACTGGCACCTGGAACAGGGCAAGGGCGTGCGCGAGGCCATCCTCGATGGCGCCGCACAGATCGTCGGCCCGGCGTTCGTGTCGCTGCTGTGCATCTGCATCGTGTTCGTGCCGATGTTCCTGCTCGATGGCATCGCCGGCTACCTGTTCCGCCCGATGGCGCTGGCGGTCATCTTCGCCATGGGCAGTTCGTTCGTGCTGTCGCGCACCCTGGTGCCGACCATGGCGCTGTACCTGCTGCGCCCGCACCGGGTCGAGCATGCCGTGGGCCACCATCCCGAAGATGCCTTCCTCAACCATCACGAGGGCGATCATCCGCAGCACCGCCGCGCGCGCCTGGCCGCCACGCTGGTGCGCTGGCAGCAGCGCTTCGAAGGCGGTTTCTCGGCCGTGCGTGACCGCTACCACGCGCTGCTTGGCCTGGCCCTGGGCAACCGCCGGCCGTTCCTGATCGGCTTCATGGCCTGCGTGCTGGTGTCCTTCGCGCTGCTGCCGACCCTGGGCCAGGATTTCTTCCCGGCCACCGAGGCCAGTGCGCTGTCGCTGCATGTACGCCTGCCGCTGGGCACCCGCATCGAGGAAACCGCTGCTGCCTTCGACCGCATTGAAGCGCGCATCCGCCAGGAAGTCCCGCCGGCCGAGATCGATGCCATCGTCGACAACCTGGGCCTGCCGATGACCGGCATCAACATGGCCTACAGCGCCAGCGGCACCATCGGCCCGCAGGACGGTGACATCCAGGTTTCGCTGAAGCCCGGACACGGTGATGCCGCCGGGTACGAGCGTCGCCTGCGCGAAGTGCTGCCGGCCGCCTTCCCGGGCACCAGCTTCGCCTTCCTGCCGGCCGATACCAGCAGCCAGATCCTCAACTTCGGTTCGCCGGCGCCGATGGACGTGCGCATTGCCGGGCCCAATGCGGCCGGCAACCGCGCCTATGCGCAGGAACTGATCCGCCGCCTGCGCCACGTGCCCGGCCTGGTCGATCTGCGCCTGCAGCAGCCCGATGGCTACCCGACGCTGAAGGTGGACGTGGACCGCCTGCGCGCCAACGGCCTGGGCATCACCGAGCGCGACGTCACCAACAGCATGGTGGCCTCGCTGGCCGGCAGTGGCCAGGTGGCGCCGACGTTCTGGCTGAGCCCGAAGAACGGCATTTCCTATGGCGTGGTGGCCGCCACCCCGCAGTACCGCATGGACAGCCTGGCCGCCTTGAGCGCGCTGCCGGTCACCGGCAGCAGCGGCGTGCCGCAGGTGCTGGGCGGCCTGGCCGAGATCCAGCGCGGTTCCAGTTCGGCGGTGGTGACCCACTACAACGTGCAGCCCACCCTGGACGTGTACGCCAGCGTGCAGGGACGCGACCTGGGCGCGGTGGCCGCCGATGTGCAGACGGTCATCGATGGCATGGCCAGCCAGCGCCCGCGTGGCACCGAGGTCGGCCTGCATGGCCAGATCGATGCGCTGCATGTGGCCTTCACCGGCCTCGGCTACGGCCTGCTGGCCGCCATCGTGCTGATCTACCTGCTCATCGTCATCAACTTCCAGTCGTGGACCGATCCGTTCGTCATCATCACCGCGCTGCCTGCCGGCCTGGCCGGTGTGGTCTGGATGCTGTTCCTTACCCACACATCGCTGTCGGTGCCCGCGCTGACCGGGGCCATCCTGTGCATGGGCGTGGCCACGGCCAATTCGATCCTGGTGGTCAGTTTCTGCCGCGAGCGCCTGGCCGAACACGGCGATGCCGCCAAGGCCGCGCTGGAAGCCGGATTCACCCGTTTCCGGCCGGTCTGCATGACCGCGCTGGCGATGATCCTGGGCATGCTGCCGACCGCACTGTCCACCGAACAGAACGCGCCGCTGGGCCGCGCGGTCATCGGCGGCCTGCTGCTGGCGACCTGCGCCACCCTGTTGTTCGTGCCGGTGGTGTTTGCCCTGGCCCACTCGCGTAAGCCCCGCACCGCCCCCGCCGGAGAGCCCCTGCATGTCTGATGCTTCGCTGCCGCAGCGTTCGCTGCGCCGCCCCCTCATCCTGGGTGCCGCAATCGCGGTGGTCGTGGTTGCCGCCGGCCTGGGCCTGCGCGCGCAGCAGGCGCACGCCGTGGTGGAATGGACCGAGCGCCAGGCGGTGCCGGCCGTGCAGGTTGTCACGGCCGGTGCACAGGCGGCGGCGGGCACGATGACCCTGCCGGCGCACCTGACTGCCTGGACCGAAGCGCCCATCCACGCGCGGGTCGGTGGCTACCTCAAATCATGGAATGCCGACATCGGCCAGTCGGTCAAGGCCGGCCAGGTGCTGGCGGTGATCGACAGCCCGGAACTGGACCAGCAGATCGCCCAGGCCCATGCGCACCTGCTGCAGGCGCAGGCCGATGCCGCGCTGGCCAAGGTCAGTGCCGAGCGCTGGCAGGGCATGCTGGGCAGCCATTCGGTGTCGCGCCAGGAAGCCGATGAGAAGCAGGCCAATGCGCTGGCGGCGCAGGCCAGCGTGGAAGCGGCGCAGGCCGACTATGCGCGGCTGCAGGAACTGGGGCGCTACCGCACGCTGCGCGCACCGTTCGATGGCGCCGTAACCTCGCGGCAGACCGACGTCGGCCAGCTGATCCGCGCCGATGACAGCGGCCGCGAACTGTTCAACATTGCCGACACGCGCCGCCTGCGCCTGATGGTGCCGGTGCCGCAGAACAGCGCGGGCAGCATCACGCCGGGGCTGCAGGCCAGCCTGCAGGTGCCGGGCCAGTCCGGCCGCCACTTCACCGCCACACTGCAGGGAGACTCCAGTGCGATCGACCGCAGCTCGGGCACGCTGCTGGCGCAGTTCGTGGTCGACAACGCCGACGGCGCGCTGCTGCCGGGCAGCTACGCCGAAGTGACCCTGCCGCAGCAGGGCGGCGGCGATGGCGTGAGCGTGCCGTCCGAGGTGCTGATCTTCCGCGCCAAGGGCACCCAGGTGGCGGTGGTCGATGGCAAGGACATCGTCCACCTGCGCGACATCCATATCGCCAGCGACCTGGGCAGCACGCTGCGGGTGGACCGTGGGCTGAAGGCGGGCGACCGGGTCATTCCCAACCCGCCGGATGCCCTGCGCGAAGGCGACCATGTGCGCGTGGTCGCCGGTGAGCAGGAGCCTGCACATGCGCGTGGTTGAACGCCGTCTGGCGCTGGTGCTGGGCGCGGTGCTGCTCGGCGGTTGTTCGCTCGCGCCGACTTACCAGGTGCCTGCCGTGGCGATGCCGGCAGGCTATGAAGGCAGTGGCACACCCGCGGCCGCCTCGCCGTTGCCGGCTGCGTGGTGGCAGGCCTTCCAGGATCCGCAGCTGGACCACCTGCAGCAGCAGCTGATCGAGGCCAGCCCGACCCTGGCGCTGGCCGTGGCCCATTACGATGCCGCGCGTGCCGCAGCCGGTGAAGTGGCGTCGGCCCGCGCGCCGCAGGTCGGCTTCAGTGGCGGCCCGATGCGCCAGCGCCAGTCCGATGACAAGCCGCTGCGCAGCGCCACCCAGCCTGCGATCTACGACAGCAACAGCGCGGCGTTCTCGCTGTCCTTCGACCTGGACCTGTGGGGACGCCTGCGCAATGCCGCCGCTGCGGCAGGGGCGCGTGCCGAGGCCAGCGGCGATGACCTGGCGGCGGCGCGGCTGAGCCTGTCGCAGCAGCTGGCCGGGCTGTACCTGCAGCTGCGCGGCGCCGAGGCGCAGCAGGTGATCCTGCGCGACAGCATCGACGACTACCGGCAGGCGCTGGCCCTGACCGAAGACCGTTTCCGCGGCGAGATCGCCTCGGAACTGGACGTGGCCCGCGCGCGCCACCAGCTGGCCAGTGCACAGGCCGACCTGGATGCACTGGATGCACGCCATGCGCTGCTGCGCCATGCCATCGCCGAACTGGTGGGGGCCCCGGCCAGTGGCTTCGTGCTGGGCGACGGCAATCTACCAGCGCTGCCGCAGGTTCCTGCGGACCTGCCCAGCAACCTGTTGCAGCAGCGCCCGGACATCGCCGCAGCCGAGCGGCGGGTGTTTGCCGCCAACGCCGGCATCGGGGTGGCGCGTGCCGCTTGGTTCCCGCAGCTCAGCCTGACCGGGCTGCTGGGTGGGCAGACCTCGGGCAGCGCGTCGGTGCTGGACGTGGGCAACCGCTACTGGGCGCTGGGCCCGCTGGCGGCGCTGCCGGTGTTCGATGGTGGCCGCCGCAGGGCTGCGAAGGCGCAGGCCTACGCCGAGTTCGATGCGGCCTCGGCGCAGTACCGGGCCACGGTGCTGGCGGCGATCCGCCAGGTCGAGGACCAGCTGACCCTGCTGCGCCAGCTGGACGCGCAGCGCGGGCACGAGGACGACGCCGTGCAGGCCGCGCGGCGCGCAGAACAGATCGCACGCGACCGCTACGCCGGCGGCGCGGTGAGCTACCTGGATGTAGTGAGTGCGCAGACCGACGCGCGGCAGGCGCAGCTGGGCCTGCAGGACATCCAGAGCCGGCAGCTGCAGGCCAGCGCAGCGCTGATGGCAGCCCTCGGCGGCGGCTGGGTGCGCTGAGTCCGGCCACGGTCTCAACCTGTGAGAGGGCGCGGCGGAACAATCGCCCCATCGCCACCTCAGCAGGGAAGTGCCATGAGCCGTTGGAACACCCACATCGTCGGCGCCTACGCGCCCGCCAGCATCGGCTGGCTGCTGGCCCTGGCCGGCGGCCTGCGCCTGGAACAGCTGCGCGCGGACCCGCTGGCGCAGTCACTGGTGCCGGTGCTGCAATGGGGCGTGGCCAGCGCGCTGCTGGCTACCCTGGCCTGCATCATCGGCGCCAGCGCCGTACTGTGGCGCAACGGGCGCCGCCCCCGCTGAGCAGGCCAGTCTTGGTAGAGTCGAGCTTGCTCGACTGCCGTTGGCACACGCAGTCGAGCAAGCT
>NZ_JACVTT010000156.1:0-5933 GCF_016624665.1 Stenotrophomonas sp. S39
AGCGCAGCCGAGCATGGCTCGGCTCTACAGAAGAAGCGCAGCCGAGCATGGCTCGGCTCTACAGAAGAAGCGCAGCCGAGCATGGCTCGGCTCTACAGAAGAAGCGCAGCCGAGCATGGCTCGGCTCTACAGAAGAAGCGCAGCCGAGCATGGCTCGGCTCTACAGAAGAAGCGCAGCCGAGCATGGCTCGGCTCTACAGAAGAAGCGCAGCCGAGCATGGCTCGGCTCTACAGAAGAAGCGCAGCCGAGCATGGCTCGGCTCTACAGAAGAAGCGCAGCCGAGCATGGCTCGGCTCTACAGAAGAAGCGCAGCCGAGCATGGCTCGGCTCTACAGAAGAAGCGCAGCCGAGCATGGGCTCGGCTCTACAGAAGATCAGGAGCAGTCGAGCAAGCTCGACTCTACAAACGGCCAGCGCCGTTTACGCGGACGACGTGCCGCCACGCAGCCCACTGAACACCGATTCCGCTGCAAACCCCACGCCACCCAGCAGCACGCCGAAGTACACCACCGTGGCCACCACGAACGCGTAACCGGCCGCCACCGCCGCGCCATCGCGCTGGATGAACCCGATCGCGAACGACATCAGCGCCAGCGCAGGCAGAGTGTTGCTGAAGGGAATCGGCCCGGCCGGTGCCATCAGCAGCAGCGTGGCAAACACCAGCGCCAGGTTGTTCAGCCGCATCATCTTCTTCGAACGCACCATCACCGCCAGCCGCATCGGCTGCGACAGCCGCTCCATGCGGTGCACCCACTTCAGGGCGCGGCCCAGGTTGGCCTTCAGCTTTTCGGTGGCCACCTCACGCTCGGCCAGGCGGCGCGGCACCCACAGCGGGCGGTCGCGCGCGCGGCTCAGGCCGATCAACAGGATGGACGCACCGAACACCGTGCTCAGCCCGGGAATCGACACCGGAATCAGGAAGATCGCCGAGAGCAGGATCACGATCAGCATCAGCCCCTCGTCGCCCAGCGCCTGCAGCAGCGTGCCCACGCGGATCTGCTCGCCGGGCAGGCCGTGGATCAGGTCTTCGATCTGCTCGGCCAACGGTGCGGTGTCGGTAGCCTCGGGGGCGCGGTAGGTCATGCGTCTGGATCTCCAGGGGAGGGCGGTCATGGGGGCCGTCCTGCGGTGGGGGCGCACAGGCTTGCTGAGTATCCCTGCAGCCGCGCCCGGCGGTATGAACCGCGCATGAGGCGGGCAGGTGCGCGACTGCCCTAAAATAGCGGTCCCCACATGCAAGGTTGGACGTTGATGGACATGGGCCGCAGGCAATCGACCATCGCACTGGTCGCCATCGATATGGATGGCACCCTGCTGGACCCCGCCCATAAGCTCACCGAGCGGGCCAAGGCAGCCATCGCGCAGGCGCGCGCGCTGGGCGTGCATATCGTGCTGACCAGCGGCCGCCCCGTATCCGGCCTGGCGCCGTTCCTGCAGGAACTGGGCATCAACGGTGACGACGACTACTGCATCGCCTGCAACGGCGGCCTGGTGCGGCGCCTGGGCACCGGCGAGAACGTGGCCGAATTCCCCCTCAGCTTCGAGGATTTCCGTTACTGCGAACAGGTCGCGCGCGATATCGGCGTGCACTTCCAGGCCCTCGACGGCCAGCGCCTGTACACGCCCAACCAGGACATCAGCCGCTACACCGTCATCGACTCGCATCTCTCGCACGTGCCGCTGTCGTACCGCCGCGTGGAAGACATGGATCCATCGATGTCCTTCATCAAGCTGATGATGATCGACGAGCCCGACGTGCTGGACGCGGCCATCGCACACCTGCCGGCCGAACTGACCGAGCGCTTTGCCGTGCTGAAGAGCGCACCGTTCTTCCTGGAAGTGTTCGACCACCGCGCCGGCAAGGGGCCCAGCCTGCAGAAGCTGGCCGAGCATCTGGGCATCGACCGCGCCAACGTCATGGCCATCGGCGACCAGGAAAACGACCTGACCATGCTGCAGTTTGCCGGCACCAGCGTGGCGATGGGCAATGCCATCGATGCAGTGAAGGCGGTGGCGCGTTTTGAAACCACCACCAATGCCGAAGATGGCGTGGCCAAGGCCATCGAACGGTTCGTACTGCGTTAAGGCGATGGCACGCAGGACGCCGCCGCACTCGGCGACGTCCCGCAGCCAGCTTTATTGGCAGACGTACTCTCGTGCTGACTCAATGAAGTCGACGTCGAGTTCGTTGTACTGGATTTCGACGGTTTCCTTGCTGGTCGAGGTAACCACTGCGCGCGTGCCGACGGTGCACGCGGCAGGGAGGCCACCAGCGAAGACCTGGCCATTGATTGCATACGCCAAGCCGTAACAGGCCGAGCCGAGCTGGAACGGATTATGGCCGCAGGCATTCACCTGCCCGTTGGACAATCCACTGGAGGCGCTGTAGTTGGCGGTCCAGCCGCTGGCTGAATCGGTGGCGCAGATGCCTGGAAAATCCTGAATCGGTGTATCGGCGGCTGTGCAGGTGTACTGGTTGTAGCTTCCGAACCAGCTCAGTTTAAGGTACGCCGAGCGGCCGCTGTCGACCCATTGTGCGGCGGAGGCAGTTTCGGCGAAGGCGGACAGGCCGAGCAGGCACAGTGCAGATACAGCGAGCGGCTTCAATCCATTCAACATGACGTTCATCCTTTGAAGTGTCGAGTTATCGCGTCGGAGCGTTGCATGGCAGCGCGTGCGGAAGGCCTCGCATAGGTCCGCGCGGCCGCCGTGGCCATAGTCAGCCAGCTACATTGCAGCTGCAAGCCGATTTGACAGGCAAAAGTGGAAACACTGACGCAGCGCACATACACCCTTCCGTAATGTAGTGGTGGTAAGGCGGCTATCGAAGCAAGCGCAGTGTTTGGTTTCCGACAGAGTTGCTCAGGCGTCAGCGCCGGTCAGCATCGGCCGGGAGCGGTAGATGCGCAGCCCCGCATCCTTCTCAAGCGCAAACGGCGCGACGATGCCCAGCGCATGCAGCTGGCCAGGGCTGATCGGCCATGGCGTGGTGGCCAGCGCATTCATCAACGCGTCCAGGCGTTGCGGCGAACGTGCTTCACCCCTGTCCTGCGCCTGCGCAGCGCCCATGCACGGCAGCATCAGGCACGCGATGGCGAATGCTCTCCCTGCGGTCCAGCGGATCATCGGCGCTCCTGCCAACGGGTGTCGGGCAACTGAAGATACTGGACAGAACGATACCTGCGTATAGCCGCGCTGTACCACGGTGCAATGGTGCGCGCGGCACGGCAGTGCAACACTTCCGCCCGTCGAAATCACCCCATCGCATCGCCCGGCAGTTGACTGTCTTCCTCTGCCCCTGACCGGCGCGCAACGCGTCGCTCCTCCTTCAACGCAATCGCATTTCAGCTACAGCATCGCCGCCGGTGCTGCCACGCGCTGGGCGTGCGTCTGCGCCTTCTTTCTCCTGCACCTGGATCCGGCCATGAATACCCCACCCACGACCCTGCTTGCCCTGGCCCTCAGTGCCGCACTCGCCGCACCCGCTTACGCTGCCGAAACCAGCGACGCGCCCACCACCCTCAATGCCCTGCAGGTCATCGCCACGCCACGCGGCGCGGCGGTTGCACCCACGCAGGTGGCCGGCCCGAACCGCTACATCATCAACGCCGCCGACCTTGATGCCATGGTCACCGGCAACAACGCCTTGGCCATGCTCAAGGCCGTGCCTGGCGCCAGCTACACCGCCACCGATGGCCTGGGCCTGGATATCTCCGCCACCAGCCTGTTCGTGCGCGGCTTCCGCATGAATGAAATGGGCATCACCTTTGAAGGCGTGCCGCTGAACGACAGCGGCTTCCTCTCGCTCACCGGCACCAGCGTGGTCAACGTGGGCGTGCCCGACGGCATCGGTGCGATCACCGTCAGCCCGGGCGGCGCGCCGGTCAGTGTGTTTTCCAGCAGCACCAACGGCGGCAGCCTGGAATATCGCCTGCGCGGCCTGCAGGACACGCCCAGCCTGCGCATCAAGCAGGGCGTGGGCAGCAACCGCACGCTGGTCACCACGGTATCCGCGCAGACCGGCCAGCTGGGCGAGCACGGCCCGAAAGTGCTGGTCGACCTGCAGCGCGTCTCAGCGGACAAGTACCAAGGCGCAGGCACGCAGGATTTCCTGCGCGGCAACCTGAAAGCGCAGCAGGAGGTGGACTGGGGTGATTTCACCGTCTTCGCCTCCGACAGCAAGGCCAAGGTCTGGGGCTACAACAACATCTCCTTCGACATGATCCGCAAGCTGGGCTGGAAGGCCGACAGCTTCTACCCCGATTACGCCTGGGCGTACTACGTGGCCTCGCCGGAGAATGCCGATGAATCCTGCGGTGCCTACACCTGCGGCGAGCTGTCCGAACTGATTCCCTACCAGACCGGCCAGATCACCCGCGACCGCGTGGCGTCCATCAACCACCGTGTCCAGATCACGCCCGCACTCAGTGGCAACGTGCAGCTGTACAACGCCAACAGCCACACCCAGGCCACGCTGACCGACCCCACCCTGCCGTCGCCCAACGGCGCGCCGTTCTCCGAACAGGTGCAGACGCCACGCGTGAACCGCCTCGGTGGCATGGCCAACCTGCAGTTCGAGGTTGGCGCGCACATCATCAGCGCGGGCTTCTGGCAGGAGAAGAGCAAGGCCGCTGCCCGTACCGACTGGTACCAGCAACCGCTGCTGGGGCAGGGCAAACCGCTGAATGCCACCGGCCCGTTCGATGTGCATGGTCCGGCCTTCCTCACTGACAACGCCTCGCGATGGGTCACCCGTTCGCAGCAGTTCTACCTGCACGATGACATCGCGTTGAGCGACACGCTGAAGCTGGGCGTCGGCTTCAAGGCCGTGGATTTCCGCACCGAAGGCGGCGGCCTCGGCGATGCCGTGGACCGCCCGGTATACGGCGCGCTGCGCGCCAAGGACAACGTCCTGCCGCACGTCTCGCTGTTCTGGAGCCCGAGCGACGCCACCGATGCCTTCATCGACGTGGCCAACACCATGAACGGCTATCGCGTGGCCCAGCGCGGCAACATCGGCTATACCGCATCGGCGTGGACTATCAGCGACCAGGACGAGTTCGACCGCGTGGCTGGCACGCTGCGGCCGGAGAAGAACTGGAACTTCACCGTGGGCGCAACGCATCGCTTCGAGCGTCTGACGCTGACCGGCGATGTGTTCTACAGCGATATCCGCAACCGTTTGCTGTCAGCGGCCATCGGCACACAGTTCGCGCAGATCAACACCGTGCGGCTGATGCCGAAGATGCATGTGATTGGCGCCGACCTCGGCATTACCGCGGACATCACCGATCGCGTGCAGTTCTACCAGGGCGTAGCCATCGCCCGTTCGTATTACGGCAGTGATTTCGTGGTGGGCGATACCGTGTACCCGATCAAGGGCAACGCCCAGCCGGGGTATCCGCAGGTTTCGCTGGTGAGCGATCTGTCCGCGCATCTTGGCAACTGGCGCTTGGGTGCCACCAGCACCTCCTACCTGCGCCAGCCCTTTACGTACGAGAACGACATCCGCGTGCCCACGTTCTGGCAGGTGAACACCTACGCCGCATACACGCTGGGCGAGGGCAGTGTGCTGCCCGGGTTGGAACTGCGGCTGGATGTGAGCAACCTGTTCAACCGCAACAACATCGGCACCGCCACGATTGCGGGTTCCTCGTTCTCGGGCGATTACCAGACGCTGCAGCGCAGCGCCCCACGGCAGGTGATGTTCAGTACCGCGATGACCTTCTAAGTAGATCCACGCCATGCGTGGATGCTCACCGCGCACCCCGGTAGCGCCGGGCCATGCCCGGCGGAATACCTCCAGCGCCGGGAAACCCTGCCAACCAAGGTTGGCATCTACCAAAACGGCACACGCATTACCCGGGGTCGGATCCCTCCGCGAATGCGGAGGACTCTGCCCCCAGTAGATCCACGCCATGCGTGGATGCTC
>NZ_JACVTT010000157.1:0-5773 GCF_016624665.1 Stenotrophomonas sp. S39
GTTCCGGGTCCGCGCCCCCCCCCCGGGGGGGGGGGGGGCGGGGCGCCCCCCCCACGGGGGGCCACCCACCAGGGCTCATGGCAGCCACCAGGGCAGAAGGCTGCCCGCTGTTACCTCAGGCCTCGTAGGCCGATTCGCCGTGCGAGGTGACATCCAGGCCGGT
This sequence comes from Stenotrophomonas sp. S39, assembly GCF_016624665.1. NCBI lineage: Bacteria > Pseudomonadati > Pseudomonadota > Gammaproteobacteria > Lysobacterales > Lysobacteraceae > Stenotrophomonas > Stenotrophomonas sp. S39. The sequence goes on from NZ_JACVTT010000157.1 coordinate 164, forward strand.
ACGCTCGGCCTCTTCGGTCACGCGCAGGCCGACCACCACCTTCACCAGCAGCAGGATGGCCGCCGTCACCACCGCCGACCAGACCACGGTGAGGCCGACGCTGACCACCTGCACCCACACCTGATGGCCGATATCCAGATCAGCCTTGGTGCCGCCCAGCGACTGCGCGCTGAACACACCGGTGAGGATGGCACCGACGATGCCGCCGACGCCGTGCACGCCGAACACGTCGGCGGTGTCGTCCACCTTCAGCAGGCGCTTCAGGCCAGTGACACCCCACACGCAGACCACACCGGCGACGAAGCCAATGACGATGGCGCCGAGCGGACCCACGGTGCCGCAGGCCGGGGTGATGCCGACCAGGCCGGCCACCGCACCCGAGGCGGCACCCAGTGCCGACGGCTTGCCCTTGGTGATCGCTTCGGTGAGGGTCCAGCCCAGCACTGCTGCGGCAGTGGCCAGCACGGTGTTGAGGAAGGCCAGCGAGGCAACGGTGTCAGCCGCCGCGGCCGAGCCGGCGTTGAAGCCGAACCAGCCCACCCACAGCAGCATCGCGCCGATGTAGGTGAACGGCACGTTGTGCGGCTTCAGCGCGGTCTGGCCATAGCCCAGGCGCTTGCCCAGGAACCAGGCACCGACCAGGCCGGCCACGCCCGCGTTGATGTGCACCACGGTGCCACCGGCGAAATCGATCGCGCCCATCTCACCCAGATAGCCGCCACCCCAGACGATGTGTGCCATCGGGATGTAGCTGAGGGTGAACCACAGCGCCGAGAACAGCAGCACCGCGCGGAACTTGATGCGTTCGGCGAAGGCGCCGACGATCAGCGCGGTGGTGATGCCGGCGAAGGTCGACTGGAACGCAACGAACAGGTAATCCGGCAGGCCCTTGATGGGCGTGTTGCCGACCGAATCGGGGGTGAAGCCCTTCAGGAAGGCGAACTCGGTGAACGAACCGAAGAACGGATTGCCGGCACTGAACACCGCGCTGTAGCCGTAGGACACCCACAGCAGCAGCACCAGCGAGAACACCACCAGGATCTGGCTGAGCACCGACAACACGTTCTTCGAACGCACCAGGCCGCCGTAGAACAGGGCCAGGCCGGGCACCACCATCAGCAGCACCAGCAGGGTGGAGGTGAGCATCCAGGCCACGTCGCCATGGTCGAAGGCGGGGGCGGCGGCTTCAGCGGCGGCGGGCGCGGCGGCAACCGGCGCCTGCAGCGGCTCGACCGCGACGGTTTCGCTGGGCAGCGGTGAAACCTCGGCCTGGGCGTGGGCAGCGCCCGGCCACGCACCGGCGGCGAGCGCGCTGAGCAGCATCAACAGGCACACGAAATGGAACCGGGCTTGCCACCCGGTGAGAAGGCGCATCTTCATTGGGGGAGTCTCCGGAAGGGGTTACAGCGCGTCGGCACCGATTTCGCCGGTGCGGATGCGGATGACCTGCTCGACGGCAGTGACGAAGATCTTGCCGTCGCCGATCTTGCCGGTGCCTGCAGACGACTGGATCGCTTCGATCACCGCGTCGGCACGCTCGTCGGTCACCACGGTTTCGATCTTGATCTTGGGCAGGAAATCGACGACGTACTCGGCACCGCGATACAGCTCGGTGTGGCCCTTCTGGCGACCGAAACCTTTCACTTCGGTCACGGTGATGCCCGACACGCCCGCGTCGGAGAGGGCCTCGCGGACCTCGTCGAGCTTGAACGGCCGGATGATGGCGGAGATCAGTTTCATGCGCATGTCCCGATGGTGGATGGGGCCACCGCGCAGCGGCGCGATGGCATCAGGCAACCATGGGCCATCGTGGTGATGGCCATGGCTGTTGCACCGGACACGCAATGGGCCGGGACGGCCGTGCCTCTCTCCTTGCACGACCGACGCGGGAGGGAGGGCGGCCCATGTCGCGTATCCGGTCTCTCTTGCCCCTGTTGCAGCGGGCCAACGGTCCGCTCTACCACGACGGGCCTGGGCCCGCCATGCGGCTCCCCAGCCGCGACGAACGGAGGCGATGGCGGCGGGTGGGAGGGAGGTCCCACCGCCATCGCCGCCCGATCAGTTGGCGTAGTACAGCTGGTATTCCAGCGGGTGGGTGGCCGCGCGGAACTTGGTCACTTCCTGCATCTTCAGCGCGATGTAGCCGTCGATGAAGTCATCGCTCATCACGCCGCCGGCCTTGAGGAACTCGCGGTCCTTGTCCAGCGCTTCCAGGGCCTGGTCCAGCGAGGAGCAGACCTGCGGGATCAGCTTCTCTTCTTCCGGCGGCAGGTCGTACAGGTCCTTGTCGCTCGGTGCGCCCGGGTCGATCTGGTTCTTGATGCCGTCCAGGCCGGCCATCATCAGCGCGGTGAAGGTCAGGTAGCCCGACTGGATCGGATCGGGGAAGCGCATTTCGATGCGGCGCGCCTTCGGGTTGGACACCCACGGAATGCGGCACGAGGCCGAACGGTTGCGGGCCGAGTAGGCCAGCATCACCGGGGCTTCGAAGCCCGGCACCAGGCGCTTGTAGCTGTTGGTGCCCGAGTTGGCGAAGGCGTTGATGGCCTTGGCGTGCTTGAAGATGCCGCCGATGTACCACAGCGCCAGCTGGCTCAGGCCGCCGTAGCCGTCGCCGGAGAACAGGTTGGTGCCGCCCTTGGACAGCGACTGGTGCACGTGCATGCCGCTGCCGTTGTCGCCGACGATCGGCTTGGGCATGAAGGTGACGGTCTTGCCGTTGCGGTGGGCCACGTTCTTGATGACGTACTTCATGCGCAGCAGTTCGTCGGCCTTCTGCACCAGGGTGCTGAACTTGGTGCCGATCTCGCACTGGCCGGCGGTGGCCACTTCGTGGTGCTGCACTTCCACTTCGATGCCGACCTGTTCCAGCGTCTTGCACATTTCAGCGCGCAGGTCGTGCAGGGTGTCGGTCGGCGGAACGGGGAAGTAACCGCCCTTCACGCCCGGACGGTAGCCGCTGTTGGCGCCGTCGTACTTGGCGCCGCTGTTCCAGGCCGCTTCTTCCGAATCGACCTTGAAGAAGGTGTTGCCCATTTCATTGGCGAAACGGACCGAATCGAAGATGAAGAATTCCGGCTCCGGGCCGAAGAACGCGGTTTCGGCGATGCCGGAGGACTTCAGGTAGGCCTCGGCGCGCTTGGCGATGCCGCGCGGGCAGCGGCCGTACGGCTGCATGGTGGCCGGGTCGAGGATGTCGCAGCTGATCACGATGGTCGGATCGGCGTAGAACGGATCGACATAGGCGCTGGCCGGGTCCGGCAGCAGGACCATGTCCGATTCGTTGATGCCCTTCCAGCCGGCGATGGAGCTGCCGTCGAACATCTTGCCTTCTTCGAACAGCGACGGTTCGATGATGCTGACCGGGAAGGTGACGTGCTGTTCGACGCCACGCATATCCACGAAACGCAGATCGACGAACTCGATCTGGTTGTCCTTGATCAGCTTCTCAACGGTTTCCACGGACATCGGTACGACCTCGGATGGGGATGAATGCCTACTGAGGTGGAGCAATGACCGTGCCAACTTTTTCTAAACTGCAAGTTGTTGATTTCAAACAGCACGCCCCGGCGCGGTGCGGGCCAGTGCGCACCAAAGGGGTGCATGCACGCCCCCGCGCACCCGTTTGGTGCGGCAGGGATCGTCTATCCTCTCGACCTTCTTCCTTCCGCTGCCGGCGCCCATTCCACCCATGTCCGATCTGCTCTCCGCCCTGTTGCTGGGCATCCTCGAAGGCCTCACCGAATTCCTGCCGATCTCCAGCACCGGCCACCTGCTGATCGCCCAGCACTGGCTGGGCGCGCGCTCGGACTTCTTCAACATCATCATCCAGGCCGGCGCGATCCTGGCCGTGGTGCTGGTGTTCCGCCAGCGCCTGCTGCAGCTGGCCACCGGCTTCGGCCAGCGCGAGAACCGCGAATACGTGTTCAAGCTGGGCGCTGCCTTCCTGGTGACCGCCGTGGTCGGCCTGGTGGTGCGCAAGGCCGGCTGGTCGCTGCCGGAGACCGTGGGCCCAGTGGCCTGGGCGCTGATCATCGGCGGCGTCTGGATGCTGCTGGTGGAGGCCTATACCGCCCGCCTGCCCGACCGTGACCAGGTGACCTGGACCGTGGCGATCGGCGTGGGCCTGGCGCAGGTGGTGGCCGGCGTGTTCCCGGGTACCTCGCGTTCGGCCTCGGCGATCTTCCTGGCCATGCTGCTGGGCCTGAGCCGCCGCGCGGCGGCCGCCGAGTTCGTGTTCCTGCTGGGTATTCCCACCATGTTCGCCGCCAGTGCCTACACCTTCCTGGAACTGGCCAAGGAAGGAAACCTGGCCAGCGAGAACTGGACCGACGTCGGCGTGGCGTTCGTTGCCGCCGCCATCACCGGCTTCGTCGTAGTGAAGTGGCTGATGGGCTACATCAAGTCGCACAAGTTCACCGCGTTCGCCGTCTACCGCATCGCCCTGGGCGCTGCACTGCTGCTCTGGTTGCCTGCCGGTAGCTGAACAGCGCCGGCGCCGGGCAACCCCATCGCCGGCGCCGGTCCGTTTTCCCTGGTTCCTCAAGGAGACTCATCACCATGAACCGCAAGCTCACCCTGCTCCTCCCGCTGGCCCTGCTGGCCGCGTGCAGCCAGACCCCTGCCCCCGCCGGCACCGGCGGCGACGACGTGGCCCCGGCCGCGACCAGGGCGGCGGACCAGCAGACGCTGGCGCACCTGGATGCGCAGCGCCTGCAGAGCCAGCACTGGTTGCTGAAGCAGGCCACCGCGGCCGACGGCAAGCGCATCGATGCGCTGTTTGCCCGCGATGACAAGCCGGTCACCCTGGACTTCGCCGACGGCCGCCTGTCGGTGAGCAACACCTGCAACCGCCTGGGCGGTGGCTACACGCTGGAGAACGGCACGCTGAAGGTGGGCGCGATGGCATCGACCATGATGGCCTGCACCGACAAGGCGCTGATGGCGCTGGACGAAGCGGTCTCCAGCCGCCTGCAGGGCGAGTTGAAGACCGCGCAGGACGCCGACGGCACGCTGACCCTGACCACTGCCAAGGGCGACGTGCTGGTGTTCGCGCCGGAACCCACCGCCGAAACCCGCTTCGGCGGCCCGGGCGAAACCGTGTTCCTGGAAGTGGCCGCGAAGACCGAGAAGTGCTCGCACCCGCTGATTCCGGACTACCAGTGCCTGCAGGTGCGTGAAGTGAAGTTCGACGACAAGGGCCTGAAGCAGGGCGAGCCCGGCAAGTTCGAGAACTTCTACGGCACCATCGAGGGCTATACCCACGAAGACGGCGTGCGCAACGTGGTGCGCGTGAAGCGCTTCGCGGTGAAGAACCCGCCGGCCGACGCCCCCTCGCAGGCCTACGTGCTGGACATGGTGGTCGAGTCGGCCACCGAGCGGTAAAGCCGACGATAGCGCCGACGGTTGGTCGGCTGGCTGATGGTAGAGCCGACTGTCAGTCGGCTTGCTTCTGGAGGGCGGCCACGAGGCCGCCCTTCTTCGTAACGGTGCTTTTGTAGAGTCGAGCCATGCTCGACTGTGTGGAACGCAGCCGAGCTTGGCTCGGCTCTACAGAAGGCGCAGCCGGCCAGCGGCCGGCTCTACCCACCACGGAGGGATCGTGCCGAC
>NZ_JACVTT010000158.1:0-5719 GCF_016624665.1 Stenotrophomonas sp. S39
GGCGCCGGGGGGGGGGGGGGGGGGGGGGCGGCCCCGGGGCCGCCACTACCGCGGACGGCCATCCACGCAGGGCGTGGATCTACTGGTAGAGCCGGCCGCTGGCCGGCTGCCTGGCCCTCCGGGTTTGACGCGCCGTAACGAAAAGAGAACAATTCGCATCCAGCCACGGTCCTGCGCCGCCTCCCCCAGCGACGCCCCGCTGCCGCTTGCCGGCACGCCTGCGTGATCCCAGCCATCGACCCCTTCCCTTCCGCCACCGCGGACGGTCGCGTGCTGTCCGCCGAGGATCCCCCACCGATGCTGCCCACCCGTTCCCCCCGCCTGGCCGTGCTGGCCATGGCCCTGTCTGCCGCCTGTGCCGCCCACGCCGAAGCCCCGGCCGACACCCGCAGTGCCACCGACCTGGATGCGATCAAGGTCACCGCCGAACGCACCCATACCGAAGCCGGCGCCCTCGGTGACCGCGCCCTGCGCGACACCCCGTTCGCGATCACCGCGGTCGGCCGCGAGCAGATCGAGCAGCGCCAGGTCGTCTCGCTGGGCGAAGTCTTCCTGTTCGACCCGTCGGTCACCACCCAGGTCAGCGCCTACGCCAGCGGCTGGAGCTCGCCGATCCGCAACCGCGGCATCGACCTCAACTTCGACAGCTACCGCGTCAACGGCCTGCAGGTGTCCTCATGGGGCACCGAATGGCCGCTGGAAGTGATGGAGCAGGTGGACCTGCTGAAGGGTCCCGGCGGCTTCCTGTACGGCTTCGGCGCACCCGGCGGCATCGTCAACTACATCACCAAGAAGCCGACCGACAGCACCACCTTCAGCGCCCAGCTCGGCTGGCGCGAACAGGGCATCGCCAGCGGCGGCGTGGATGTCGGCGGCCGCTTCGGCAACGAGCAGATGTTCGGCTACCGCTTCAACGCGTACCAGGAAAAGGGCGAGACCTTCAACGGTGGCCATGTCGACCGCAAGGTCGGCGCGCTGTCGCTGGACGCGCGCCTGAGCGATGCGCTCACCTGGACCTTCGACGGCGTGTTCCAGTCGCGCGACCTGAGCGAGGAATCGCCGCAGTACTACTTCATCGGCCTGACCTCGCTGCCGCGCCCGATCGCCGGTGACGTCGACAACAGCGTACCCGGCACCTACTACGACACCCGCTCCAGCCTGCTGTCGACCGCCCTCAACTGGCAGATCAACAGCGACTGGAAGGCCAGCCTGAGCTACGGCGTCACCACCTCGTGGAATGACGTCAACAAGATCTTCGCCTACATCGACGATGTGAACGGCGACTACGACGTGAACGTGTACGAGCTGGGCGGCAAGAGCGAGTGGAAGCTGGCCCAGGCGCTGGTGCAGGGCAGCTTCCGCACCGGCCCGCTGCAGCACCAGCTGGTGGCCGGCGTCAGCCACCAGACCGGGCTGGGCTGGGACCGTCCCTACGAGTGGAGCAACATCGGCCGCGCCAACCTCTACCAGCGTTCGGCCATCCGCCACGACGCGGTGGGCTCGCGCGTACTCAGCCGCGGCGATGAAACCGTGCAGCAGGCGGTCTTCGCCAGCGACACCATCGATGTCGGCGGTGGCTGGTCGGTGCTGGCCGGCTGGCGCTACAACGACTTCGAAACCAAGGGCAGCTACCACACCTACCCGGTCACCCCGACCTACGCGGTGATGTACAAGCCCAGCGATGCGGTGACCCTGTACGCCAGCTACATCGAATCGCTGGAAGCCGGCAGCCGCGTCGGCAACACCTACATCAATGCCGGCGATGTGCTGGACCCGACCATCAGCAAGCAGTACGAGATCGGCGCCAAGGTGGAAGCCCCGCGCTGGAACGCGAACGTGGCGGCGTTCCGGCTGGAACGCGGGGCCAACATCGACCTGCTGACCAACGCCGGCAAGTTCCTGGTGCAGGACGGCATCACCCTGTATGAAGGCGTGGAAGCCAGCGGCGACCTGCACCTGAGCGACGCGCTGACCGTCGGCGGCGGCGTGACCTGGCTGGACCCGACCTACGACAAGCTGTCCCCGGCCAGTGCATCGCAGGAAGGCAACCGCACCGCCGGCGCGGCCCGCTGGAGCGGCGTGCTGCACGCCAACTACCAGTTGCCGTGGGTGGACGGGCTGGAAGCCTATGCGGCCGTGCGCTACTACGGCGATGTCTGGTACGACGCCGACAACACCCTGAAGCTGCCCGACTACACCCTGGTCAACGCCGGCGTCGGTTACCGCCTGCTCGCCTCGGGCCATCCGGTCACCCTGCGCGCCAGCGTGGAGAACCTGGGCAACCGCAAATACTGGTCGAACGCGGGTGTCGGCCTGCCGCGCACCTTCGCGGTAAGCGTGCGCTGGGAGATGTAACCCGACTCCCCGCCCGAGGTGGGTGCGGACCGCCCAAGGTGGGTGCGGACCGTTGGTCCGCACATCGCTCCCCCATTTCACGCGCGCACCGCAATAATGGGGGGCATCCCGCCCCCCGAGCCTGCATGTCCACCCGCGAATCCCGCTTCAGCCGCCTGTGGGCACACGAAAAGGCCAGCTACGGCCTGCGCGTCTTCATCGCCCTGACCACGGCGCTGGGCGTGTGCTGGCACCTGGACGCGCTGCCGGCCCTGCCCGGGGTGTTCCTCGGCATCATCGCCAGTGCCATCGCCGAGACCGATGACAACTGGTGGGGCCGCACCAAGGCGGTGCTGCTGTCGCTGCTGTGCTTCTGCATCGCCGCCGCCTCGGTCATCTGGCTGTTCCCGCTGCCGTGGGTGTTCATCGGCGCGCTGGCGCTGTCCACGTTCTGCCTGACCCTGCTGGGCGCACTGGGCGAACGCTACGCGTCCATCGCCCAGGCCACGGTGACCCTGGCCATCTACACCATGATCGGCCTGGAGCAGCATGGCGGCGCCGGCGACCTGCCGCGCGCCATGGAGGCGGCCAGCCACCTGCTGATCGGCGCGGTCTGGTACGGCCTGCTGTCGATCCTGTGGACGGCGCTGTTCGCCAACCGGCCCGTGCGCGAACGGGTCGCCCGCCTGTACGTGGAACTGGGCCGCTACCTGCAGCTCAAGGCCACGTTGTTCGAACCGGTGCGCGAAGCCGACCTGCAGCGCCGCCAGCTGGACCTGGCCGAACAGAACCGCCGCGTGGTCGGCGCGCTCAATGAAGCGAAGGCCGCGATCCTGGCCCGCTTCGGCCGCTCCGGCCGGCCCGGCGTCAATTCCGGCCTGTACCTGCGCCTGTACTACATGGCGCAGGATTTCCACGAACGCGCCAGTTCCTCGCACTACCCCTATGGCGCGCTGGTCGATGCGTTCTTCCACAGCGACGTGCTGTACCGCTGCCAGCGACTGCTTGACCTGCAGGGCCAGGCCTGTGCGCGCCTGGGCGAAGCCATCCGCCTGCGCCGCCCGTTCGTGTACGGCGAAAGCAACCAGCAGGCCGGCCGCGACCTGGCCGATGCGCTGGCCTACCTGCGCGACCAGCAGCGCCCGCAGTGGCAGCGCCTGCTCGGTTCGCTGGACCTGCTGGTGCACAACCTGCGCAGCATCGAACGCCGCCTGCTTGATGCCGAACGTTCCGAAGCCAGCCTGGACAACGTCGATACGCGCCTGCGCGACAGCAATCCACATACCCTGCGCGAGATGGGCGTGCGCATCCGCCAGCAGCTCACGCCGGGCTCGGTGCTGTTCCGCCACGGCCTGCGCATGGCCGTGGCACTGGTTGCCGGCTTCCTCGCCATCCGCCTGTTCGACGCGCAGCACGGTTCGTGGGTGCTGCTGACCATCGTCTTCGTGTGCCGACCCAACTTCGGCGCCACCCGCCAGCGCCTGGCCCAGCGCGTGGTCGGCACCCTGGCCGGCCTGGTGCTGACCTGGGCGCTGCTGCAGCTGTTCCCGCAGCTGCACGTGCAGCTGCTGATCGCCCTGCTGTCGGCACTGCTGTTCTTCTACAACCGCACCGATCGCTACCTGGTGGCCTCGGCGGCGATCACGGTGATGGCGCTGACCTGCTTCAACCTGATCGGCGACGGCTTCGTGCTGATCGTCCCGCGCATGGTCGACACGGTGCTGGGCTGTGCCATTGCCGCTGCCGCTGCGTTCCTGATCCTGCCCGACTGGCAGGGGCGGCAGCTGCACCTGGTGCTGGCACGGGTGCTGGATACTGCCTCGCGCTACCTCGATTCGGTGCTGGGCCAGTACCGCAGCGGCATGCGCGATGACCTGGCCTACCGCATCGCCCGCCGCGACATGCACAACGCCGACGCGGCCCTGTCCACGGCGCTGTCGAACATGCTGCGCGAGCCCGGCCACGTGCGCCGCAACCTCGATGCCGGCTTCCACTTCCTGGCCCTGTCCAACACCCTGCTTGGCCACCTGTCGGCGCTGGGCGCACACCGCGACCAGGTGGACAGCTACGCCGGCGATCCACTGGCCCTGGCCGCTGGTGACCGGGTGCGCAAGGCCCTGCAGCAGCTGGCCACGGCGCTGACCGCACGGCAGCCGGTCAGCGAGGAGGACAACGATGCCGACCGTGCCGTGGCCGCCGAGCTGGAACAGATCGAAGAGGCGATGCCGCCGAAGCTGCAGTTGATCCGCACGCAGATGGCGCTGGTGCTGCGGCTGCTGCCGAAGGTGCGCGCGGCGGCGAACCAGGCGGTCACCACCCTGACCTGATGGGACGTGCGGACCAACGGTCCGCACCTACCGGGGCGGTTTCCATGCGGACCAACGGTCCGCACCTGCCAATGCCGCACCATTGTGTTGCAGCTGGCGCTGCATGCCGATCACAGCGTCGGGTGGATACTGGCCAATCTCCCCCTTGCTGGATGTTCCCCATGAAGATCGAACTGGGCGGCCGCACCGCGCTGGTCACCGCTTCCACCGCTGGCATCGGTCTGGCCATCGCCGAGGGCCTGGCCGCCGCCGGCGCTACGGTGGTCATCAACGGCCGCAGCGCCGACAGCACCGAGCACGCCCGCCAGCGCATGCTGGCCGCCGTGCCCGGTACCGAGGTGATCGGCGTGGCCGCCGACCTCTCCGATGCGGCCGGCGTGGACACCCTGCTGGCCGGCCTGCCGAAGATCGACATCTTGGTCAACAATGCCGGCATCTTCGGCCCGCAGGATTTCTTCGACACCGACGACGCCACCTGGGAACGCTACTGGCAGACCAACGTGATGTCCGGCGTGCGCCTGGCCCGCGCCCTGCTGCCGGCCATGGTCGATGCCGGCTGGGGCCGGGTGCTGTTCATTTCCTCCGAATCAGCACGCAACATCCCGGCCGACATGATCCATTACGGGGTCAGCAAGACTGCCCAGCTGTCGTTGTCGCGCGGCCTGGCCAAGCGCGTGGCCGGCAGCGGCGTCACCGTCAACGCGGTACTGCCCGGCCCGACCTTGTCCGACGGCTTCGCGGCGATGTTCGAGGAAGAACGCGCACGCAGCGGCAAGCCGCTGGAGCAGATCGGCCGTGAGTTCGTCATGGCCCACCGCCCGGCGTCGGTGATCCAGCGCGCGGCCACCGTCGAGGAAGTGGCCAACATGGTGGTCTACCTGGCGTCGGCGCAGGCCTCGGCCACGTCCGGCGCTGCCCTGCGCGTGGATGGGGGCGTGGTCGACGATATCGTGTAAGCGTTGGTGGGGGGGCGAGGTGTGGGGGGCCCCCGGGCCCCCCCCCCCCCGGCCCGCCCCCCCCCCCCCCCCCCCCCCCCCCCCCCCCCCCCCCCCCCCCCC
>NZ_JACVTT010000159.1:0-5708 GCF_016624665.1 Stenotrophomonas sp. S39
GGTTGAGGGGGTGTGAGCGCCATGGATGGCGCGACCAAGCCCCCATGGACGGGTTCACGGCGTCCCCCTCGACCGGACCCACCCCGCCATCCCACGGATAGCCCGCTGTTGCTGTTGCTTCGGCTTCGGCTTCGGCAGGTGCAGGGCGCAGCCCTGCCGAAGACTACTCCGCCTCGCGCTGGACCTGGCGCCAGAGTTCGGCCGCGAGCGCGCGCACCGCATCATCCGCATCCGGGCGATGCAGCAGCCCGATCTCGTAGTTGTCCACCACCGGCAGGCCACGCTCGCCATCGATGACCCGGTGCTCGCGGCCCACCGCGCGCCGCGGCAGCAGGCTGATGCCGATGCCATCGGCCACTGCGCCCTGGATCCCACTCAGCGAGGAACTGGTGAACGCGATGCGCCAGCGCAGGCCCAGGCCCTCCACCGCCTGGATCATCTCGTCGCGGTACAGGCCGCGTGGCGGGAAGGTCACCAGGGGCAATGGATCCTGCAGCAGGCTGCTGCTGCGCAGGCTGTCGATCCAGTGCATCGGCTCGCGCCGGCAATGCACCGCCTGGCGGGTGTTGCGGCGCTGCTTGACCAGCACCAGGTCCAACTCGCCGTGGTCGAAGCCATGCGCCAGATCGCGGCTCAGGCCGCTGCTGATCTCCAGCTTTACCTGCGGGTGGCGGCGGCTGAAGGCGGCCAGCATGCGCGTGGTCTGCGCGTTGACGAAATCCTCCGGCACGCCGATGCGCACCGCGGTTTCCACTGTGGCGCCAGCCAGGGCCTGGGCCATTTCCTCGTTCAGGTCGAGCATGCGCCGTGCGTAGCCCAGCAGGGTGTGCCCCGCATCGGTGGGGTGCACGTCGCGGTGGCCGCGCTCGAGCAGGCGGTGCCCGGCCAGCTCCTCCAGCCGCCGGACCTTCTGGCTGACCGTGGACTGGGTGGAATGCATTCGGGTGGCGGCGGTGGTGAAACTGCCGCAGTCGGCCACCATCACCAGCGCACGCAGCAGGTCCAGTTCAAATAGCGTTCTATTCGATTTGGCACTGTCTTGCATTTGAACATTTCACTTCTGGATGCACGTGGCGACTTCTACCATGCAGGGCAGGGGGCGGCAAGCATGGCGCCCCGTTGCACCGGAGAACCGCAGATGCGAATCCATCGTTGCCGTCGCTGGCCCCGTCCGCTGGGCCGCCTGTTGCTGCTGTGCCTGCTGGCGGTGGTGGTGCCGGCCTGTTCTGCGAGCGCCGGCACGGCCGATGTGCGACTGCGTGATGCCGCCACGCGCGGTGATGCCGATGCCGTGCGTGTGGCGCTGGAAGACGGTGCCGATCTGGAGTCGCGCGATGGGCAGGGCCGCACCGCACTGCTGTTGGCGACCCACGGCAACAACGTCGATGCGGCGCGCGAACTGATCGAAGCCGGTGCCGACGTCAACGCCAAGGATGCGATGCAGGACAGTGCCTATCTGTATGCCGGCGCGCGCGGCCTGGATGACATCCTCGCGCTGACCCTCGCCCACGGTGCGGATCTGCGCAGCACCAACCGGTACGGCGGCACTGCCTTGATTCCCGCCGCCGAGCGCGGCCATGTCGCTACGGTCCGCACGCTGCTGCGTGCAGGCGTGGCGGTGGACCATGTCAACCGCCTGCACTGGACCGCGCTGCTGGAAGCGATCCTGCTGGGCGACGGTAGTCCGCGCCATGTGCAGATCGTGCAGTTGCTGCTCGACGCCGGCGCGAATCCCGAACTGGCCGATGGCGATGGCGTGACGCCGCTGGCGCATGCACGCCGGCGTGGCTACACGCAGATGGAAGCCCTGCTGCGCCGCGCCGGCGCCCGCCGCTGAACCCCGCACCCCTTCCACCCCGCGCGCCACGCGTGCCCACCAGGATGCTGTCCATGTTCCGTTCCCGTCCGTTGTCCCTCGCGATCCTTCTTGCCGTCGCGCCGCTGTCGGTGTCTGCCGCCGAGCGCGCCGACCTGCTGATCCGCAACGCCACCGTGGTTGATGTCGAGCACGCACGCAGCGTGCCGGGGCAGAGCGTGGTGATCCGTGGCGATGACATCGTCGCGGTGGGCCCCGATGCGCAGCTGCGCAGCCAGTGGACCGCCAGCCGACAGGTCGACGCCAAGGGCAAGTACCTCATCCCCGGCCTGTGGGACATGCACGTGCACTTCGGCGGCGGCCCGGCGTTGATCGAAGAGAACAAGGCGCTGCTGCCGCTGTACATCGCCCACGGCATCACCACCGTGCGTGACTGCTCCGGCGACCTGCCCGGGCAGGTACTGCAGTGGCGTGGCGAGATCGCCAACGGCACGCTGTTCGGGCCGCGGCTGCTCAGCTCGGGCGCGAAGATCGAAGGCATCAAGCCGGTCTGGAAGGGCACGATCGAGGTGGGCAGCGAGGCGGACGCCGACAAGGCGATCGCCCGCCTGCAGCACGACAAGGTCGATTTCGTGAAGATCACCGACAGCACGCTGAAGCCGGAGCTGTTCCTGTACTCGGCCAGCGCCGCGCGCAAGGCCGGCTTCAAGGCATCGGGCCATATCCCGATGGCGCTGACCGTCGAACAGGCCGTCGACGCCGGCCTCGCTTCGATCGAACATCTCGATTACGCGTTCAAGGCCGGCAGCAAGGATGAAGCGCAGATCGCCGCTGATTTCGGTGCGGGCCGCATCGATCGCGCCGAGGCCAACCGCCGCCTGGATGCCAGCTTCGACCACGATACGGCGATGCACGCCTACCGCGATTTCGCCAGGCGCGGCGTGTTCGTCACCCCGACCCTCAATGGTGGCCGCATCCTCGATTTCCTCGACCAGGATGACCACGCCAACGACCCGTACCTGGCCTACATCGGCCCGGGCCTGCGCGCGACCTACCAGTGGCGCGTGGACCGCGCGGCCAAGGCCAGCCCGGCGCAGATCGAGGCGCGCCATGCGCAGTACCACCAGGTGGCATCGGTGCTGCCGCTGCTGCAGGAAGCGGGCGTGACGATCATTGCCGGTACCGATGCCGGTTTCCTCAACTCGTACAACTTCCCGGGCATTGCCCTGCACCAGGAGCTGCAGCTGTTCGTGAAGGAAGGCCTGAGCGCGCCGCAGGCACTCTCGGCCGCCACCCGTTCCGGCCCGGCCTGGTTCGGGCAGATGGATCGCTATGGTGGCGTGGCCACCGGCAAGGCAGCCGATCTGGTGCTGCTGACCGCCAACCCGCTGCAGGACATCGCCGCGACGGAGAAGATCGACAGCGTGATCCTGCGCGGCACCGTGTATGACCGTGCGGCGCTGGACAAGATGCTGGCCGACACCAAGGCCAAGGTGGCAGCGTGGAATGCCGAGGCCGCGAAGCAGGAATGACCCTTCCGGGGTTCAGCGCGCTGCCGGCCGCATGCCGTGCAGCTGCGGCAGCGCTTCCTTCATCGCGTCGATGAAGGCGCGCAGCCGCAGGGGCTGCTGGCGCGCGGCCGGGAAGACCAGATGCACCGGCAGCGGCGGAGCCTGCCACTGCGGCAGCAGCTGCACCAGGCGGCCTTCGGCCAGATCCTCAGCCACCAGCCATGCCGAAACCACCGCCGCGCCCAGGCCGGCCACGGCCGCACGCTGCACCACGAACAGGTTGTCAGTGAGCAGGCGAGGCGCGATCGACAGCGTGTGCGCTCGCCCCTGCGCGTCGTGCAGCAGCAGGCGTTCGCGGTAGTAGGTGGCCAGTGCGATCCATGGCAGGGCCTGCGCCTGTTGGGGGGTGCGGATGCGCGACGGATCGGCCAGGGTGGGCGCGGCCACCACGATGCGCGGCACCTCGGCCAGCGGCAGGGCCACCATGCGCGGCTCGTCCACCGGGCCGACGCGCACGGCGCAGTCGATGCCGTCGGCGACGAAGTCCGGGCGATGGTCTTCGAGTATCCATTCCAGGCTCAGCTGAGGATGCCGGGCGAGGAAGTCCAGCATGGTCGGCAGCAGCTGTGCCTGGCCGAACGCGTGCGGCACCATCACCCGCAGGCGCCCACGCAGGACCTGCGCTTCGCCATGCAGCTCGGCCTTCAGCGCTTCCCATTCGTCGATGACCCGCTGCGCGTGGCGCTGGCAACGCTGGCCGTCCTCGGTCAGCTGCAGGCCGTGGGTGGAGCGCTGCAGCAGGCGCAGGCCCAGTTGCCGTTCCAGTGCCTGCAGGCGCCGGCTCACCGTGGGCTGGGTGGTGCCCAGCTGGGTGGCAGCGGCCGAGAGGCTGCCGGCATCGACGATGCGCAGGAAGGTTCTCAGCAGATCCAGGCGGTCGGCGCCGGCGGGCAGGTCGTTCATGCGTGTGGCGTATGAATGATATGTGGAGGAGCCTACTACAGACGCACGGCGAATATCGGCAGGCTATGCACCATTCCTCCCCCGGAGTTCCCGAATGTCCACCTCCTCTGTTTCCGTGACCGCCACGCCGACGGCCGCTCCTTCGGCCCCGTTGGTACTGGCGATGGCCGCCGGTGCTGGTTTCTCGGTTGCATCGCTGTACTACAGCCAGCCGATGCTGGGCCTGATCGCGCAGGACCTGGCTGCCAGCGAGCGCGGCGTCGGCCTGGTGCCGACCCTGACCCAGCTTGGCTATGCGCTGGGCATCCTGCTGCTGGCCCCGCTGGGTGACCGCTTTGATCGTCGCCACCTGATCCTGCTGAAGTCGGTGCTGCTGTCCGTGGCGCTGGCCGCCGCGGCGTGGGCCGGGCAACTGCCGGGGCTGCTGGTGGCCAGCCTGCTGGTGGGCCTGATGGCCACGCTGGCCCAGGACATCGTGCCGGCGGCTGCGGTGCTGGCCCCGGACGCGCACCGCGGGCAGATCGTCGGCCGGGTGATGACCGGGCTGCTGCTGGGCATCCTGTTGTCGCGCGTGGTCAGTGGCGTGGTGGCCGAAGCCTGGGGCTGGCGCACGCAGTTCGTGCTGGCTGCGGTGTCTGTGGCAGCGATGGGCGCGGTGATGGCCAAGGCCCTGCCGCGCTTCGCACCGACCAGCACGCTGCGCTATCCCGCGCTGCTGGGGTCGCTGCTGCAGTTGTGGCGCGAGCAGCCGCAGTTGCGGCGTGCGGTGGCCAGCCAGTCGCTGCTGGCGGTGGGTTTCAGTGCGTTCTGGTCGACCCTGGCGCTGATGCTGCACGCGACGCTGGGGCTGGGCAGCGCCGCGGCCGGTGCGTTCGGTATTGCCGGTGCGGCGGGTGCGTTGGCGGCACCGTTCGCCGGTCGTTACGCCGACCGGCTGGGCAGCCATGCGGTGGCGCGCCTGGCGATTGCCGTGGCGCTGGTGGGGTTTGGCCTGCTGCTGGCCGACAGCTGGCTGCCGGCTGCGGCGCTGCTGCCGCTGCTGGTGGTGAGTGCGCTGCTGTTTGACTTCGGTTTCCAGTCGGCGCTGGTGGCGCACCAGACCCTGGTCTACGGTCTGGTACCGCCGGCGCGCAGCCGCCTCAACGCGCTGTTGTTCACGGGCATGTTCATCGGCATGGCCGCCGGTGGCGCGCTGGGCAGCCTTGCGCTGGCGCAGTGGGGTTGGCACGGCGTGGCGTGGCTGGCGGTGGTGTGTGCGGGCAGCAGCCTGCTGGTGCGGTTGAGGTAGTTCTTTTTGCAGGGCTTGCAGCCCTGCACCTGCTGCAAGCCACGGCAACGTCAACGGCAAAAGCCGGGTTCCCGTGGGTTGGGGGGGGGGGGGGGGGGGGGGGGGGGGGGGGGGGGGGGGGGGGGGGGGG
>NZ_JACVTT010000015.1:0-61048 GCF_016624665.1 Stenotrophomonas sp. S39
TTCGCCGGACAGGAAATCCTCGGTCGCGGTGATCACCCGCTCGCTGGAGCGGCCATCGCGGAACGGGTGGATGGCATCGGCATAACGCACGATCTCGGCCTGCAGCGCCGCCTCCGGGTGCAGCGCGCGCTGCAGCATCGCCGGCAGCTGCGTTGCATCATCGAAGTCGATCATGTGCGGCTTGGGCACGCGGTTGCGGAAGGTCACCACCGGCTTGTGCTGGACGATGAACTCCGAAACGATCGAGGAGGTATCGGACACCAGCACGTCGGCCGCACGCTGGGCGGCCATCACCTGTTCCGGCTCGATGAAGCGCGCATTGGCACCGGCCAGCGCGCGGTAGCGCTCGAACAGTTCCGGCGGGCACTTGGGGTGCAGGGTCAGCAGCCAGTAGCGCTCACCGGCGGCGATATCGGCGGCGATCGGCGCCAGCAGATGCGGGGCCGCACTCAGCCGCTCGGTGAACGTCGAGCCGAACAGGATGACCGGACGCCGGCCGGCCGGCGCACGCAGCGCGGCACTCTCGCCACCATCATCGCGGAACAGCGGATCGAGCTTCGGCCAGCCGGTTTCGGCCACCGCGAAGTGTCCCTGCTGATCGGCGATCTGCCGGAACGGTGCGGTGGTGGCCGGCCCCTGCGTGCAGTACAGGTCGAACATGCCGCGCACCCGGAAGTGGCCACGCGCACTGTCCCGCTTCTCCACGTTGAAGCCATGGAACAGCTGCACCTTGGCCCCGGCGAGGAAGGTCGGCACCCAGTTGGCGGCGCTGAACACCGCGCGCGGGCGCATCGCCAGGGCCTGTTTCAGGCCGATGCTGGGCACCCCCGGCAGGCTGCTGCCAGCCGCGCCGCCCTCGAACCAGGCGGCCACCTCCTGCCCGGACGCGTGCAAGGCCTGCGCCAACGGGGCGAGAATAGGCAGCGCATAGCGCTCCGTCGCAAACAACAGGTACCCGGCCATCATGTCCTCCACGACCGCTCCCATCGAACGGCCTCGCATCTCGGCGTGCATTATCGCGTTCAACGAGGCCGGGCGCATCGGCGACTGCCTGGCCTCGCTGGCCTTCTGCGATGAGATCGTGGTGGTGGACTCGCAGTCCACCGATGCCACCGTGGCCATCGCCGAGGCCGCCGGTGCCCGCGTGCTGCAACGCCCGTTCGATGGTTTCCGCAGCCAGAAGGCGTTCTGCGTCGAGCAGGCCCGCCACGACTGGGTGCTGTGCCTGGACGCCGATGAGCGCGTCAGCCCGGAACTGCGCACGGCCATCGAGCAGGCCCGCGACGGCGGTTTCAGCGGCCACGCCGGCTACCGCTTCGCCCGCCTCTCGGAGTATTTCGGGAAGTTCCTGCGCCACGGCAACGCCTACCCGGACCGGGTGATGCGGCTGTTCGACCGCCGCCAGGGCGGCTGGCGCGGCAAGCGCGAGATCCACGAAGCGGCCAGCGTCGATGGCAGCGTCGGCACCCTGCGCGGTGATCTCATCCACTATCCCTACCGCTCGCTGCAGCAGCAGCTGGCCAAGACCGAGAAGTACGCGCGGATGATGGCCGAGCACGAGTTTGCACGCGGCAAGCGGGCCACTCTGGGCAAGCTGGTGCTGGCGCCGGCCTGGCGGTTCTGGCGCGGCTTCGTGTTCCGCGGTGGCTTCCGCGATGGCTGGCACGGCCTGGTCTACGCCTACGTGCGCGCCAACTACGTGCGGCAGAAGACCATCATGCTGTGGATGCTGGGCAACGGCCAGGCCGTGGCCGACCCGCGCAACGAATGATCCGGCATCTGTGCCGACCAACGGTCGGCACCCACCGGTAGCGGCATGCGATTGATCCGGCATCTGTGCCGACCAACGGTCGGCACCCACTGGCAACTCTGGGCCATGCGGCATCCGTGCCGACCAACGGTCGGCACCCACCGGCAACTCTGGGCCATGCGGCATCTGTGCCGACCAACGGTCGGCACCTACCAGTAGATCCACGCCATGCGTGGATGAGCGCAACGGTCGGCACCTACCACGGCAGAACCCCCGTCAGGCCTTCGCCCGATGGCGTGCGCCTTCCAGCAGCGACAGGCCGGTCAGCAGGCCGACGATGGTCACGTAGAAACTGGCCGTCATCTGGTGGGCGAACATCGACTGGGTCAGCCCGCACAACGCGTAGGCAATGACGATCATCACGCCCGCCGCCGCCGGCCCGCGGAACGTGACCCGCCCGCTGCGCCGGTGCAGATGGACGAACACCCACAGCGGCACGCCGTACACCGCGATCAGCATCAGCAGGCCGGGCAGGCCCTGGGTCGCCGCCCATTCGGCCACGTCGTTGTGTGCATGGCCCAGGTGGCAGCGCTCTTCGTCGGGGTCTTCGCGGCAGGCCGGCACGCGCTGCATGGCGCTGTCGAAGTGGCCAATGCCCACACCCGTCAACGGATGGTCGAGGAAGGTCTGCCAGGCCACCTGCAGGCGCTCGACGCGCGCACCGGCAGAGGAATCGACGTCGCCCTGCTCCAGCTTCTGCACATCGCTGTGCAGTTCGGTCAGGCGCACCTGGTGGCGCAGTTCGGGCACCGACAGCAGCAGGGTGGCGCCGATGGCCAGCATGCCCGCCAGCACCGACAGGCGGGCCACGCCGGTCCGCCAGCGCAGGCTCAGGGCGAGGACCACCAGCAGCGCCAGCAACGCAGCGAAGACACCGCGGCTGCCGGTCAGCACGATCGTGCCGCAGCCGGCCGCCATGCCGACAATCACCAGCGACCAGCGTCGCGACGGGCGGCAGAACACCAGCAGCACCATCAGCATGACCACGATGTCGGCCAGCACGATGGCATTGGTGGTGAGCTCGGCACGCGGCGCGCCCTGCAGCACCTGCACCAGCGACAGCACGAAGCTGCCCAGCAGGCCGGCCAGCGCGCCGCGCCAGAGCCAGCGCAGATCCGGGCGCAGCGCACAGACCCACAGTGCGATCCACGGGATGACCAGGAACCGCGAACGGTTGTCGACATCACGCAGGCCCTGCTCGAACAGCAGCACCGACAGCAGGCCCAGCGCCACCGCCGCCAGCATCAGCGCGGTCAGCGCACGCACGGGCATGCCGCCCATGCCCCGCGCACGCCACAGCAGCTCTGGTGCCAGCAGCGTGCTGACCAGCAGGGTCAATGCATACGGCAACAGGTTCACCGGTACGGTCAGTACCAGCGCCGGCATGCAGAACAGGCCGATCTGCGCGATCCAGTGCGCAGCGCCAAGGCGACCGCCGGCAGGCGCGGGCAACGGATCGGCGCGGGTGGGGCTCAGGTTGTCCGGTGAAGCTGGCACGTCGGGATTGATCGCTGCGGTCATGCGGAAGAAAACGGCGGCCCATGTCGCAGACCGCCCGCCTGATGTTTTACTGCCTTTGTGCACGCTTGGGCAGTCTGGACAATCCAGCCGCCACGTTATTGCTCGTTTCTCTGCAACCGCCGTTCACGTTTCAGTTCGGCTTCGGTCGGCACGCAGGGGCCATGCACCGCTCCGGCCGGTACCAACCACCAACGGCGACGGTTGGCGACACCGGCCAGCACCGCCCCGTCGCGGTCCACGCAGCCCAGCAGCGCGTCCTCGTGGGCCAGCAGCCAGCGCCGCTGCGGCGACAGCTGTTGCCACTGCACGCCCGCCTGCAGCTGCTCATGCCAGGGCACGGTGAAACCAAAGGTTGCTGCCGGGCGGTCCACCATCAGCAGGTTCTGTTCCTTCCAGGCCACCAGGCCCAGCTCCGCATCGGCACCGATGCGCGCCCCGACCGAGCGCATCAGGCCGCGGGCCGAGCTGGAATCATTCAGCACCGGGTAGCCGACCAGGCTGTACAGCACCCACACCACGGCCAGCATCGAGACCAGCGCCAGGTGCCGCCGGGCCGGGCCGAACAGCAGCAGGCTGGCAATGCCGGCACCGCCCATGGCCAGCGCCGCCCACGCCATTGCCTCCATCGCCCCCGGGGCCAGGCCACGCTCCAGCACCAGCCTTGCCTCGAAACCGGGCGTGCCGAGCAGGGCCGACGCGCCGGCGGCCAGGGTGCCCAGCGCCAGCAGCAGGGTGAAGCCGCCCAGCAGCCGCTGGACGTCACGCCGGCGCAGCAGCCCTGGTATCAGGGGCGCCAGGGCCAGGCAGAACATCGGCAGCGTGGGCAGGATGTAGACGTCGCGCTTGCCGTGCGGAATGGAGAAGAACAGCACGATCAGCAGCCACCAGCCCAGCAGCAGCAGGTAGCGTGCATCGCGCCGCTGCAGGCGCCGCCGCCACGCCGGGATCGCCCATGGCAGGGCCAGGAACGCCGGTATCCACATCGATGGCATCGTGCCCAGGAAATACCACCACGGCTGGTGGTGATCCCACGACTGCGTGTAGCGCTTGGCCGTCTGCCGGAACAGGATGTCGTCCAGGTAGGCCTGGTACTCGCCCGACTTCGTCGCCAGCGCGGTCATCACCATCGGCACCAGCCACAACGCGGCGGCCAGCACGAAGGCCAGCGGCGCCAGCCAGAAACGCAGGTCGCGCGCATGCAGGCGCACCCGCGGCCAGTGCCGTGCCGAGGCGATCGCCGCCGGCAGGATCATCAGCAGCGCGAGCATGCCCACGCCCTTGGTGATGACCCCGATGCCGGCGAAGAACCAGCCCGCCCACCACCAGCGCCAGGCCGGCCCCAGCAGCAGGTGGCGCAGCAGCCCGTAGTTGGCCAGGGTGATGAACAGCACCAGCAGCGGGTCGATCTGCGCCTTCTTGGCCTGGAAGGTGAACTGCAGCGCGAACAGCAGCGCCCAGCCGGCGTACAGGCCGACCCGGCGCGTCCACAGCCGCCGGCCCAGGTCGACCACGCACCACAGGGTACCCAGCGCGGCGATCAGCGAGGGCAGCAGGAAGGCCACCCGCCAGTTGCCGATCACGCTGTAGAGGGTGGCCTGCCACCACATCAGCATGGGCGGCTTGTCCGAATACAGCTCCAGCCCCCGGTGCGGGAACAGCCACTGGCCGCTGTCCACCATCTGCTTGGCGACCAGCGCGAAACGTGGCTCGTCCGACGGCCAGGGGTCGCGCAATCCGAGCCCCGCGCCAAGCACAAGCAGGGCCATCACTACGAACAACCACGTCTCGCGTGACGCGCGGGTTTTCAGCATGAGGACTTGGACAGCGGAGAGGTCAGGCTGTTTTTAGCAGACGCGCGTAGAAGAATCCGTCAGCATCGTCTTCACCGGGCAGGCGCTGGCGGGCGATGCCCTCGCAGTCCAGGCCGAAAGCGTCATCCAGCGGCGCCGCCTGGGCATCCGGATGCCACTTCAGGAAGGCGCGCACCTGGTCCACGTTCTCCGCGCGCAGGATGGAACAGGTGGCATACAGCAGCACGCCGCCGGGGCGGAGCATCGCCCAGCAGGCTTCCAGCAGGCGCGCCTGCACCCCCACCAGCGCTTCGACGTCCTCGGCACGGCGGTGGAACATCACGTCCGGTTGGCGGCGGATGACGCCGGTGGCCGAACACGGGGCATCCAGCAGGATGGCGTCGAACAGGGTGCCATCCCACCAGGCCGCGGTATCGCTGGCGTCGGCCACCTGGGTCTGCACGTGCTCGCCCACGCCGGTGCGCGCATAGGTGTCCTTGGCCCGGGCCAGGCGCCGCGCATCGATGTCCAGCGCCAGCAGGCGCAGGCTCGGGTCGCGTTCCAGCAGGTGCGCGGACTTGCCACCCGGGGCGGCACAGGCGTCCAGCACCCGCGCACCGGCCGGCGGCGCCAGCGCATCGGCCGCGCACTGCGCCGACAGGTCCTGCACCGACAACGCGCCTTCGGCAAACCCCGGCAGCTGGTTGACCGGGCTGGCCACGGCCAGGCGCAGCGCATCGGCGCTCAGCGGGCTGGCCTCGGCGGCAATGCCGGCCTCGGCCAGTGCGGCCAGCGCCTTGTCGCGGCCACCGAGCTGGCGGTTGGCGCGCAGCCACAGCGGGGCCGGCTGCAGGCTGGCGCTGAAGATCGCCTCGGCCTGCTGCGGCCAGTCGCGCTCGACCGCCTCGGCCAGCCAGGCCGGGAACGCGTCGCGCGCGGGTTGTTCGGGGAAGCCTTCGCGCTGCGCACGGCGCAGGATGGCGTTGACCAGGCCGGCCTGGCGCTCGCGACCCAGCGCGCGCGCGGCGTCGACGGTGGCCGACAGCGCCGCATGGGCCGGCAGTTCCAGCACGTCCAGCTGGGCGAAACCGACCATCAGCAGGGTGCGCAGGTCGGCATCGCGCGCCGACAGCGGCTTCTGCATCCACGCCTGCAGCGCGGCGTCATAGGTGCTGCGACGGCGCAGCACGGCGAAGCACAGGGCTTCCAGCAGCGCGCGGTCACGGGTATCGGCCAGCTTGGGCAGGGCCCAGGCCAGTTCGGCCTTCAGCGAACGGCCACGGGTGAACACCTGGGCCAGCACGCGGGCGGCCAGCATGCGGGTCGCAGCGCCCGGCGCGGCCTTGGCAATGGAGAAATCGTTCTGCTTCGACACCGGCTTACGCTCCCACGCGCAGATCGCGGCGCGCATTGAGGTAGTCGGCGGCGGTGATCGCCTTGCCGCCCTCGCGCTGCAGTACGCGCAGGCGCAGGGCGCCCTGCCCGCAGGCAATGTCGATGCCTTCGCGGCCGGCGGCCAGCACGGTGCCCGGGGCCTGGCCGTGGGCCAGATCCAGCGCTACCGCGCCATGGATGCGCACGCGCTCGCCGGCCAGTTGCGCCTCGGCGATCGGCCACGGGTTGAACGCGCGCACGGTGCGCGCCAGTGCCTGCGCGTCCTGCGCCCAGTCCAGCTTCGCTTCGGCCTTGTCCAGCTTGTGTGCGTAGGTGACGCCTTCGGCCGGTTGCGGCCGCGCGATCGGCTTGATGCCCGCGCGCAGCAGGCCCAGGCCGTCGGACAGCACCTGCGCGCCCAGCGCGGCCAGCGAATCATGCAGGTCGCCGCCGGTGGCGGTGGCGGCAATGGCCAGCTCCTGGTGCAGCAGCACGGGGCCGGTATCCAGGCCCGCTTCCATCTGCATCAGGCACACGCCGGTGGTGGCATCGCCGGCCTGGATCGCGCGCTGGATCGGCGCGGCGCCACGCCAGCGCGGCAGCAGCGAGGCGTGCACGTTCCAGCAGCCGTGGGTCGGGATGTTCAGCACGGCGCGGGGCAGGATCAGGCCGTAGGCCACCACCACCATCAGGTCCGGCTGCAGGTCACGCAGCTGCTGCTGGGCGGCCTCGTCCTTCAGGGTTTCCGGCTGGTAGACGGGAATGCCACGGGCGACCGCTTCGAGCTTGACCGGCGACGGCGCCAGGCCACGGCCACGGCCGGCCGGGCGGTCGGGCTGGGTGTAGACGGCCACGACCTCGTGATGGCGCGCGGCCGCACGCAGCGACGACACCGCGAATTCCGGCGTACCGGCAAAGACAATCCTCATGGCTACCCCACTTGCAGGATGGATTCGTGCAGAAAGAACAACGGCGCCGTCGGCCGGCGCCGTACAGCCCGCGCCGTAAGCGCAGGCAG
Source organism: Stenotrophomonas sp. S39 (assembly GCF_016624665.1). Taxonomy (NCBI): domain Bacteria; kingdom Pseudomonadati; phylum Pseudomonadota; class Gammaproteobacteria; order Lysobacterales; family Lysobacteraceae; genus Stenotrophomonas; species Stenotrophomonas sp. S39. The sequence continues at coordinate 7,514 of NZ_JACVTT010000015.1, forward strand.
GGGCCGCCGTGAAGGGCGGCCCGCGATGGCGGTCAGGCGACGTGCTTGCGCTGCTTGGCCAGCTTCTTGCGGACCATTTCGCGCTTCAGCGGCGAGAGGTAATCGATGAACAGCTTGCCGTCCAGGTGGTCCATCTCATGCTGCACGCACACGGCCAGCAGGCCGTCGGTGCTCAGCTCCTGCGGCTGCCCCTGGCGGTCCAGGAACTTCACCGTGATGGAATCGGCGCGGGTCACGTCGGCGAAGATGCCGGGCACCGACAGGCAGCCTTCCTGGTACACCTGGCCCCCGTCCTTGGCGACGATTTCCGGGTTGATGAACACCCGCGGTTCGTTCTTCTCTTCGCTCACGTCGATGACCATGAAGCGTTTGTGCACGTCCACCTGGCTGGCGGCCAGGCCGATGCCCGGGGCGTCGTACATGGTCTGGAACATGTCGTCGATGAGGGTCTGGAAGGCCGGGGTGGTGACCTCGGCGGCATCGATCAACGCAGCCTTGGTACGCAGGCGCGGATCGGGGAACTCAAGAATGGGGAGCAGGGCCATGGCTGTTTCCGGGTTGGGGCCGGGGATACGCCGGCATACGTCGCAGATTCTATCTGCAACGCTTGCCTTGCGCCCCGGTTTCTGGACTATAGTGCGCGAACCTGTTGGGGAATCAGGGCTTCGCACCTATGTTGCTTCGTTTTCGTACGGTCGTCGCTGCGGCGATGCTGACCGTGGCTGCCTATGCTACCGCCGTTGAAGTGAACGGCGGGCACCCGGACACCTATGTGGTCCGCAAAGGGGACACGCTGTGGGACATCGCAGGACGTTTCCTGCAGAAACCCTGGCTGTGGCCCGAGATCTGGCAGGCCAATCCGCAGATCGCCAACCCGCATCTCATCTACCCGGGTGACGTGCTGAGCCTGGCCTACCTGGACCGCGTGACGGCCCAGCCCGGCCCGCGCACGGAAGCCCCGGTGACCGGCGTGCCGCTTTCGGAGGTCGAGCCCTTCCTGAAGCAGCTGAGCGTGGTCGACAGCATCGACCAGCTGCCCTACGTGGCCGGCCTGGAAGACAACCGCCTGCGCGCCACCAGCGGCCAGACCGTCTATGTCCGCCTGGCCGATGCCCAGGTGGGCCAGCGCTGGGCCGTGGTCCGCCCGACCGTGCGCTACGGCCAGCCCAAGCCGACCGAGGACCTGACCGCCAACGGCGATGTCACCCCGGGCAGCGGCAACCTGTGGCAGGCCTACAACGCACCCAACCACCGCCGCGGCGTGCTGGGCTATGAACTGGCCCAGGTCGGCCTGGGCACCCTGACCAAGGTGGCTGGCGGCAAGACGGAAGCCTCCACCCTGGTGCTGGACGCCAACACCAACGGCCGCGAAGTGCGCGCCGGTGACCGCCTGGTCCCGGTCGAAGCCCAGCCGTACGACCTGCAGTTCTTCCCGCATGTGCCGGCTGCCAGCCTGGAAGGCCTGGACGTGCGCGTGCTGGCCGTGACCGACATGTTCAATGCCGGCGGCCCGCGCGACGTCATCGCCATCTCGGCCGGCCGCAGCCAGGGCGTGGACAACGGCACGGTGTTCTCGCTGTGGCGCCAGGGCAGCCATGTCGCCCACCGCATGAAGTACCCGAATTCCTCGCGCATGGACGATTCGCCGTCCACCGGCGCGGGCCGGGTCAGCCTGCCGGACGAGTACGCCGCCCACGCAATGGTGTTCCGCACCTTCGACAACGTCAGCTATGCGCTGGTGATGCAGGGCGTGAAGCCGGTGAAGGTGGGCTACAGCGCCCAGCACCCGGACGCGAAGTAGAGTCGACCGTTGGTCGACTGCTCTCCCAACCGCGCGCGGTAGTCGACCAACGGTCGACTCTACCCGCCTTCGGCGGACTCCCCTGACAGCAACATGCGAAGGCGCCCCAGGGCGCCTTCGTCGTTTGGCAGGCCCCAACCGCCCGCGAAAACCCCGCGCTGCGCGCGGTAGTCGACTGACAGTCGACTCTACCCAGCGGGCGACCCCGGTAGAGTCGACCGTTGGTCGACTGCTCTCCCAACCGCCCGCGACAGTCGACCAACGGTCGACTCTACCCGCCTTCGGCGGACTCCCCTGACAGCAACATGCGAAGGCGCCCCAGGGCGCCTTCGTCGTTTGGTAGGCCCCAACCGCCCGCGAAAACCCCGCGCTGCGCGCGGTAGTCGACTGACAGTCGACTCTACCCAGCGGGCGACCCCGGTAGAGTCGACCGTTGGTCGACTGCTCTCCCAACCGCCCGCGACAGTCGACCAACGGTCGACTCTACCCGCCTTCGGCGGACTCCCCTGACAGCAACATGCGAAGGCGCCCTAGGGCGCCTTCGTCGCCCGTGGCCGATAGTCGGGCGATGCCTGATTCCACCCCCGCCCCCGATGCCCTCGCCCGCCTGGTCCTGGCCGGCGGCCCGCTGGCGCCACGCCGCGCCCTGCTGCTGGCCAGCGGCAATGCCGACGCCGCCCTCGCCCTGGGGGTGGCCGGCTGGCGCGCCCATGGCTGTTCGGCCCAACAATGCGCAGCACTGCAGCAGCCCGACCCCGCAGCGCTGGCCACCACCCTGCGCTGGCTGCAGCAACCGGGCCGGCAGTTGCTGGGCTGCGCCGACCCCGCCTTTCCGCCATTGCTGCAGGACATCCCGCAGCCCCCGCTGGCCCTGTTCGTGGCCGGTGACGCCAGCCTTGCCTGGCATCCCGCAGTGGCGGTGGTCGGCAGCCGCTCGCCGACGCCCACCGGGCGCGCCCTCGCCGCCCGCTTTGCCGGTTGCTTCGTCGAGGCCGGCCTGGCGGTGACCAGCGGCCTGGCGGCCGGCATTGATGCGGCCGCCCATGCCGCCGCGCTGGATGCGGGCGGGCGTACGGTCGCGGTCATCGGGACCGGCCCGGACCAGGCCTACCCGCCCGGCAATGTCCGCCTGCAGGCCCGCATCGCCGACGAAGGTGCCGTGCTGAGCGAGTACCCACCGGGCACCCCGGCGCGGGCGGGGCAGTTTCCGGCGCGCAACCGGCTGGTGGCCGGGCTGGCCCTGGCCACGGTGGTCATCGAGGCCGCGCAGCGCTCCGGCGCCCTGATCACCGCGCGCCTGGCGGCGGAGGCCGGGCGCGAGGTCGGCGCAGTGCCCGGTTCGGTGCTGAACCCGCGCGCGGCCGGCTGCCACCGGCTGATCCGTGAAGGCGTGGCCCTGATCGAGCGGCCCGAAGACATGCTGGAGCTGTTGGCCCCTGCCCTGCGCCAGCAACTGCCCGGCTTGCAAAGCCGCCTTGCCACCCCCACTGAACAGGCTTCGCCGGCAGACCTGCCGGACCGGTGGGCGAACGACCCTGACTACCAGAGCTTGTGGCAGGCACTGGACCACAACCCAAGCGGTATGGATTCATTGATCACGCGTTGTGGATTGACGGCGCCTGAGGTGTCCTCCATGCTGCTGGCCATGGAACTGGCGGGAATCGTGGTGTGCGTACACGGCCGCTACTGTCGAACTCCCTAGTTTCTTCACCTCCACAGCGTCGCCCGACGCAGGCCGAGGGGCAATGAAAGAGAGCATCCTTGACGTACTGTTGTACCTGTTTGAACACTATTTCAGCGAAGATGCGGACCTGATCCGCGACCGCGACTCGCTGCAGAATGGCCTGATCCAGGCCGGTTTCAGCCCCACCGAGATCAACAAGGCCTTCGACTGGCTCGACGCGCTGGCTGCCCAGCGGCCGAGCGTGGCGCAGGCCCGGGTCGACGGTCCCGTGCGCGTTTTCCACGGCCCCGAGCTGGACAAGCTGGATGTGGAATGCCGCGGCTTCCTGCTGTACCTGGAGCAGCACGGCATCCTCGACGCCGACCAGCGCGAGCTGGTGCTGGACCGTGCCATGGCCCTGGACCAGGACGAACTGGACCTGGACGACCTGAAGTGGGTCGTGCTGATGGTGCTGTTCAACCAGCCGGGCGCCGAAGCGGCCTATGCCTGGATGGAAACGCAGATGTTCATGGACGAGCCAGAACCCCTGCACTGACCTTACACTTGGGGACCGAGCGCATTCAGGAGCGTCCCCGTGAGTGAGTGGTTTCACGCCCAAGGCAACCGCCAGCAAGGCCCGTTGCCGGCGGAACAGTTGATCGAGCTTTTCCGCAGCAACGAAATCACCCTGGACACCCTGGTCTGGCGCGACGGGCTGCCGCAATGGCAGCCCTTGCGCAGCATGGTCGACGAACTTGGCCTGATCGTGCCGGCCGTGGACGCCCCGGCCGCTGCCCCGCCACCGCCGCCGGCCGCTCCGCAACCGCCCATCCTGCCGCCGGAAGCGCCTTACCGCGCCGCCGCCAGCGCGGCCTTGCCGCCGCCGAAGAAGGGCCTGTCCGGCTGCGCGCTGACCGCCATCATCGGTGGCGTCGCCCTGCTGGTACTGGTGCCGATCGTGGCCATCCTGGCCGCGATCGCCCTGCCCGCCTACAACGACTACACCGTACGCACCAAGGTCGCCGTCGCGGCCGATGCGCTGCACCCGCTGCAGGCGCAGGTTGAACATTTCGCTGAAGAGCAGGGGCGCTGCCCAGGCGCCAACGACGCCGGCTTCCCGGCCCCTGGCGACTTCACCCAGGTCGGCCTCTCGGCGGTGAACATCGGCCGCTTCAACAACGGCCACTGCGGTATCGAGGGGACGCTGGCGATGCCCGGCAAGAGCATCGACGGCGATCTACTGTGGCTGGAATACGATCGCGACAGCGGCCGCTGGGAATGCACCGGCGAAAGCGACAACAAATACCTGCCGAAGGCGTGCCACAGCTGAGCCGCCGGCCGCGCAGGCTGCATGACTTCCAAGGACGACCCAACAGGGGACAGCAATGACTGAGTGGTATTTTGCCGAAGGACAGCAACGCCAGGGACCGTTCCCGGTCACCGAGATCCGCCAGCGCTTCCAGCGCGGACAGCTGACCCTGGACACGCTGGTGTGGCGCGAGGGCATGGGCCAGTGGGCCGCCCTGCGCCAGGTGGTGGACGAGCTGGGCCTGCAGACCCTGGCCGAAGCCAGCGAAAGCACCGCCTCGGGCGGCTTCGACCTGCGCGGTGACTATGCCGCCATCGACAACGGCACCGCGCCGCTGCCGGGTACCGGCGCACTCAGCTCGCCCTACAGCGCCCCCAGCGCCGCAGGCGGCTATGCCGACACCACGGTGGTGACCGGTGGCGAGGTGGTCTATGCCGGGTTCTGGAAGCGCTTTGCCGCAGCCTCCATCGATTCCATGGTGATGATCGGCGTGCTGGTCGTGGTGTTCGTGGTCGGCGCGATGATGTTCGGCGGCATGACCGCTTTCATGGGCGACCTCAATTCGCCGGAAAGCTCCCCGGGCATGATGCTGTTCATCGTGCTGGGCGTGTACGGGCTGCCGACCGTCATCCAGGCCGTGTACTTCACCATGATGCACGCCTCCGCCCGCCAGGCCACGCTGGGCAAGATGGCCGTCGGCATCAAGGTCGTCCGCACCGATGGCCAGCGCCTGGGTACCGGCCGCAGCCTGGGCCGCTGGGCCGCGCTGTTCCTGTCCTATGTGTTCAGCTGTGGCCTGGCCTACATCGTCTCTGGCTTCATGGCCGGCATGACTGCCCGCAAGCAGGGCCTGCACGACATGATCGCGGACACCCTGGTGGTGGACAAATGGGCCTACACCGACCACCCGGACCGCCAGCGCCACGAACTGGGCACGGTCACCGTGGTGGTCATCGTGCTGGCGATACTGGCCGCGCTGGCCTATGCCGGCCTGCTGGTGATGAGCGTGGTGATGGCTGCCAGGCAGTCGTAAGCCCGCCCCCCGCCCCGGCCCACGACAGGGCATGAGGGACGGGGGAATCGCCGTCCCGCCACGCTTTTCCTCACACCGGGCCGCTTGACACGGATGGCTCGGGCGTGATTCCTCTAATAAGGAAACCTGAACGCCCGGCACATTACCGGGCGTTCAGTTTATGGATTTGCCCGTGGCCGCTTCACTAATGCGGCCGTTTGCTCCACCCTAGCGGCCCCTTCCCCCGGTCCGCCCACAGACCTTTCCCGACATGCCCAAGCACCTGCTCATCGTCGAATCGCCGGCCAAGGCCAAGACGATCAACAAATACCTCGGCAAGGATTACACCGTCCTGGCCTCGTATGGGCATGTGCGCGACCTGATCCCGAAGGAAGGCGCGGTCGACCCGGACAACGGGTTCGCCATGCATTACGACGTCATCGACAAGAACGAGAAGCACGTCGATGCCATCGCCAAAGCCGCCAAGGGCGCCGACGACATCCTGCTGGCGACCGACCCGGATCGCGAGGGTGAAGCGATCAGCTGGCATATCGCCGAGATCCTGAAGGAACGCGGGCTGGTCAAGGACAAGCCGATGCAGCGCGTGGTCTTCACCGAGATCACCCCGCGCGCCATCAAGGAAGCCATCAACCAGCCGCGGGCCATCGCCAGCGACCTGGTGGACGCCCAGCAGGCGCGACGCGCGCTGGACTACCTGGTCGGCTTCAACCTGTCGCCGGTGCTGTGGCGCAAGGTGCAGCGCGGCCTGTCCGCCGGCCGCGTGCAGAGCCCGGCGCTGCGCATGATCGTCGAGCGCGAGGAGGAGATCGAAGCCTTCATCGCCCGCGAATACTGGTCCATCGGCGCCGAGTGCGCGCACCCCAGCCAGCACTTCAACGCCAAGCTGATCAAGCTGGACGGGCAGAAGTTCGAGCAGTTCACCGTCACCGACGGCGACACCGCCGAGGCTGCCCGCCTGCGCATCCAGCAGGCGGCGCAGGGCTCGCTGCACGTCACCGACGTGGCCAGCAAGGAGCGCAAGCGCCGTCCGGCGCCGCCGTTCACCACGTCCACCCTGCAGCAGGAAGCCTCGCGCAAGCTCGGCTTCACCACCCGCAAGACCATGCAGGTGGCGCAGAAGCTGTACGAAGGCGTCAACATCGGCGACGAAGGCACGGTCGGCCTGATCTCGTACATGCGTACCGACTCGGTGAACCTGTCGCAGGACGCACTGGCCGAGATCCGCGACGTGATCGCCCGTGACTACGGCATCGCCTCGCTGCCGGACCAGCCCAACACCTACCAGACCAAGTCCAAGAACGCCCAGGAAGCGCACGAAGCCGTGCGCCCGACCTCGGCCCTGCGGACCCCGGCCCAGGTCGCACGTTTCCTCACCGACGACGAGCGCCGCCTGTACGAGCTGATCTGGAAGCGTGCGGTGGCCTGCCAGATGATCCCGGCCACGCTCAACACCGTCAGCGTCGACCTGTCCGCCGGCAGCGAACACGTGTTCCGCGCCAGCGGCACCACCGTGGTCGTGCCTGGCTTCCTGGCCGTGTACGAGGAAGGCAAGGACAACAAGAGCGCCGAGGACGAGGATGAAGGCCGCAAGCTGCCGGCGATGAAGCCGGGCGACCGCATTCCGCTGGAACGCATCGTGGCCGACCAGCATTTCACCCAGCCGCCGCCGCGCTTCACCGAAGCGGCCCTGGTGAAGGCGCTGGAAGAGTACGGCATCGGCCGTCCGTCGACCTACGCCTCGATCATCCAGACCCTGCTGTTCCGCAAGTACGTGGAAATGGAAGGCCGCAGCTTCCGCCCGTCCGACGTCGGCCGTGCGGTGTCCAAGTTCCTGTCCAGCCACTTCACCCAGTACGTGGACTACGACTTCACCGCCAAGCTCGAGGACGAGCTCGATGCCGTCTCGCGCGGCGAGGAAGAGTGGATCCCGCTGATGGCCCGCTTCTGGGAACCGTTCAAGGAGCTGGTGGAAGACAAGAAGGAATCGGTCGACCGTGCCGAGGCCAGCGGTGCCCGTGAACTGGGTACCGACCCCAAGACCGGCAAGCCGGTCAGCGTCCGCCTGGGCCGTTTCGGGCCGTACGCGGCCATCGGCAGCACCGCCGAGGACGCCGAGGAGAAGCCGAAGTTCGCCTCGCTGCGCCCCGGCCAGTCGATGCACACCATCTCCCTGGAAGACGCGCTGGAACTGTTCCTGATGCCACGCGCGCTGGGCGAGGACAACGGTGAGCCGGTCAGCGTCGGCATCGGTCGTTTCGGCCCGTTCGCCAAGCGCGGCAGCACCTACGCCTCGCTGAAGAAGGAAGACGACCCCTACACCATCGACCTGGCCCGTGCGGTGTTCCTGGTCGAGGAGAAGGAAGAGATCGCGCGCAACCGGATCATCAAGGAATTCGAGGGCAGCGACATCCAGGTGCTGAACGGCCGTTTCGGCCCGTACATCAGCGACGGCAAGATGAACGGCAAGATCCCCAAGGATCGTGAGCCGGCCTCGCTGACCCTGGCCGAAGTGCAGCAGCTGATGGAAGAAACCGGCAAGCCGGTGCGCAAGGGCTTCGGCGCCAAGAAGGCCGCTGCGAAGAAGGCACCGGCCAAGAAGGCGGCAGTGAAGAAGGAAGCCGCGCCGAAGAAGGCGGCGGCCAAGAAGGCCCCGGCGAAGAAGGCTGCAGCGAAGAAGGCTCCGGCCAAGAAGGCGGCAAAGAAGGCCGTCAAGAAGGCCGCGAAGTAGATCCACGCCATGCGTGGATGATCTGCCGGAATGTGCGGACCAACGGTCCGCACCCACGGTCACACTTGGCCGGCATGTGCGGACCAACGGTCCGCACCCACCACCCACCACCCGTTCTGCACGCCGCAGGGGGATAATGGAGGCCCACGTCGGGCCGGCCATCCCCCATGAAACAACTCACCCTCGATACTGCTGTGGCCACGCTGCGCACGGGAGGCGTGATCGCCTACCCGACCGAAGCCGTCTGGGGCCTGGGTTGCGACCCCGCGCATGAGGCGGCGGTGCACATGGTGCTGCGCCTGAAGCAGCGCCCGGTCGAGAAAGGCATGATCCTGGTCGCCGCCGACCTGCCGCAGCTGGAAGGCTGGGTCCGCCTGGAGGCCCTGCCCGATGCGCGGCAGCGCGCGGTGCTGGCCAGCTGGCCCGGCGCCAACACCTGGATCCTGCCCGCCGGCCCCCGCGCGCGCCACTGGGTGACCGGTGAACACAGCGGCATTGCCGTGCGCATCAGCGCCCACCCGCTGGTATCGGCGCTGTGCCGCGCCTGGGGCGGGCCGCTGGTGTCCACCAGCGCCAACCTGGCCGGTGAGCCGCCCGCGCGCAGCCGCGAAGAACTGGACCCGCGCCTGCTGCGGCTGCTGGACGGCCTCCTCGATGGCCAGACTGGTGGCCTGGCCCAGCCGACGCCCATCCGCGATGCGCTCAGCGGCAGCATCCTGCGCTCCTGATGCGCCGATTGCGCCGCCACGGCAATGCGTGCAGGCTGCAGCCATGAAGCTGCTGCGCCCTGCCCTGTGCCTGGCACTGTCGATGCCATTGGCGGCCCTTGCCGCCGATGACGTGCGGATCTACCGCTGCGTCGGCAGCAATGGCGCCGTCGCCCTGCAGGACAAGCCCTGCAGCAGTGGCCGCCAGGAAGTGCGCGACCTGCAGCGGCCGCGCGACCCGCCGCCGCGTACCGCCAGCACCGATGTTCCGCCACCGGCGCCAGCGGCGACGCCGGACATGGGCGTGCGCGAAGTGCGCCACGTCTACATACAGCCGCCGCAGCCGATGTACGAATGCGTACGCGACGACGGCAGCCGCTATACCAGCGACAACAACGAGGGCAATCCGCGCTGGGTGCCGGTATGGACCACGGTCTGGTACCCGTCGGGCCCCTATGGCGGGCAACGCCCGCGGCCGCCGGGCCCAGGCCCGGGGGGTGGCGCGATTGGCATCGGGCCGCCGCCCGGTGGTGCAGGCATCCCGGTGCACCGGCCTCCGCTCGGCTATGGGGTGAACGTGCCCGGCGGCAACGTGCTGGTGCGCGACGCCTGCACCCAGTTGCCGGCACGCGAAGTCTGCTCGCGCCTGCGCGACCGCCGCTGGGAGCTGGACCGCCGCTACAACAGCGCGCTGCAGAGCGAGCGCACCGCCATCAGCACCGAGCAGCGCGGCATCGACGCGCGCCTGTCGCAGGACTGCAGCGGCGGCTGAACACTCCCGGGTTGGTAGATGCCCACCTTGGTGGGCACCGCTGTTTGCCCGTGCCAACCAAGGTTGGCATCTACGGGGCAGTGGCCGCTGTTGTAGGCTGCTGCCATGAAAAAACTGATCTGGCTGGCGCTGTGCCTGCTGCCCGGCGCTGCGGCAGCTGACGAAATGGTGATCTATCGCTGCACCGGCAGCAGCGACGTGCCTGTCGTGCAGCGCGTGCCGTGCGCGGCCGGCATGAAACAGTCGATCGTGAAGCTGCCCGGGTCTGCACAACCCGCACCGCCGCCAGCCCCCGAACCGACGGCGCCGGCGCCGGCAACCACCCCCGCCCCCCCGCGCGCAGGCCAGGAACGCATCATCAGCGAGGCCTACATGGTCGAACGCGAAGGCGGCGATGCCATCCTCGACAGCGCCATGCTGCCACGCCCCGGCGATGCGACGGTCGATGACACGGCGCTGCCCAAGTCGCCGCTGCCGCCCATCTTCCAGTGCCTGGATTCGCAGGGCGGGCAGTACCTGCACGAGTACGAAGCCTCACCGGGTCGCTGCGAGCTGATGAACGTCAGCGGCCTGGGCGGTGCCACCCCGGTCAATGCCGCCAGCTGCGAGGTGGTCCGCGACCGCTGCACCGAAGTGGCCGAGGCGCAGCGCTGTGGCAGCTGGCAGCAGCGCTTCCGCACTGCACGCGGCCGCGAGCGCTTTGCCTCGGCGGACAACCGCGATGACGCACGCGCCGAGCGCGAACGGCTGCAGGCCGTGCTGGCCGCGAGTGATTGCCGGGTACCGGATTGAGTGCTGCGATCCAAGGTAGTGCCGGCCGCTGGCCGGCTGTGCTGCGATCTGTTGCTGCCGGCCAGCGGCCGGCACTACCCCGCGCACCGTGATTGCGAAAGCGTCAGAACCCGTAACGCAGGAAGCCACCGTCCACCGCGATGCACTCGCCGGTGACATAGCTCGATGCTGGCAGGCACAGGAAACCCACTGCTGCAGCCACTTCCTCCGGTTCACCAATGCGGCGCATCGGCGTGCGGTTGATCACTTCTTCGTAGTAATCGGCATCGGACAACGGGCCGGACGTGCGCCGGGTGCGGATGTACCACGGCGCCACCGCGTTCACGCGGATGCCATCCTCGGCCCATTCCACGGCCAGGTTGCGGGTCATCTGGTGCATGGCGGCCTTGGTCATGCCGTACACCACGCCACTGCGCACATGGGTCAGGCCCGAAACGCTGCCGACATTGACGATGGCCGAGGACGCGTGCCGCGCCAGCAGCGGGTGCGCATAGCGCGACAGCTCGAACGCCGAGAACAGGTTGGTCTCGAAGATCTGGCGCCATTCGTCCTCGGAGTACTCGGTCGCCGCCTTGGTGACATTGCCGCCGGCGTTGTTGACCAGGATGTGCAGGCCATCGCTGTGGTCTTCCACCCAGTCCAGGATCTGCCGGCGGTCTTCGTCATCGGAAACATCGGCGGCCAGCGCGTGCACCTGCATCTGCGGATACACGTCGAGCAGTTCGTCGCGCGCGGTCTCCAGCATGTCGATGTCACGGCCGACGATCATCAGATCAGCACCGAAGCTGGCCAGTTCATGCGCGATCGCCAGGCCGATGCCGGCGCTGGCGCCGGTGATCAGGGCCGTCTGCCCATCCAGGCGCCACCGTTGCTGGGTCATGAGTCCTCCGGGGCCGCGCCCGCTGTATTTCGATGCCGCAAGGATACGCGTCACGGACGGCAGGTGACGACAGTGCGACACTGCCTGCATCACCCGCCCCGGAGCACCACCATGCGTCTGCTGATACCCGCCTGCCTGTCGGTCGCACTGCTGGCCGGTTGCCAGCGGCCGGCCCCGCCCAACCCCGAGAAGCCGCCGGAGCCGCAGGCGCTGGCCAAGGCCATCAATCAGCCACTGGACCGCGCCAACGGCGTGCAGAAGACCGTGGACGACGCTGCTGCACGCGAGCGCAAGGCCGAGGCTGAGGCAACGCAGTAGCGGAATCCGCCGGGCATGGCCCGGCGCTACCAGACAAAAAAACGCCCGGCCGAAGCCGGGCGTTTTCATTGGCGGCAATCGCCGGTCAGAACCCGCAGAAGCAGTACGCCAGTGCCTTCACCGGTGCACCGTTGCCCTTCTCGCGCGCGGCGTTCTCGACGAAGCGTAGCTGGGTGTCCACTTCCGGCATCGTGCGCGCCAGCATCATCCGCGCCATGCCCGAATCGGCCAGCATCCAGGCACCGGCATGGCTGCCGGCGAAACCACTGATGAACTGCGCGAACGGGGTGGCGGGCTTCTCGACGTAACGCACGCGGTACTTGTCTTCATTGCCCAGCTTGGCACGGCTGGCGGCGTCGGCCACCGCGTCCTTCATGCCGCCGAAGGCATCGACCAGGCCGCGTTCCTTGGCCTGTGCGCCGCTCCAGACGCGGCCACGGGCCACTTCGTCGATGGCCTCGACCGGCTTCTTGCGGGCCTCGGCCACGCGGCCGGTGAAGTCGGCATAGCCCTTGTTGATCACCGACTGGATGACCTGGCCCACGGCCGGGTCCATCGGGCGGGTGACATCGAAGGCACCGGCGAAGCGGGTCGTGCCCACGCCATCGGTGTGCACGCCGAACTTGTCCAGCGCGCGGCTGAAGTTGGGGATCATGCCGAAGATGCCGATCGAACCGGTGATGGTCGACGGATCGGCGTAGATGCGATCGGCGTTCATGCTGATCCAGTAACCACCGGATGCGGCCAGGTCGCCCATCGACACCACCACCGGCTTGCCGGCAGCCTGCAGGGCCACCACTTCGCGGCGGATCTGCTCGGAGGCGAACACTTCACCGCCCGGAGAATCCACGCGCAGCACCACGGCCTTGACCTGGTCGTCGTCGCGCGCGGCGCGCAGCAGGGCCGAGGTCGAGTCGCCACCGATGCGGCCGGCCGGCAGGTCGCCACCGCTGATCTCACCGGATGCCACCACCACGGCCACCTGCGGACGGTTGTCCACCGGGTTGCGGCGCGCGTCGAGCTGGCCCATGTAGGACGCGAAGTCGATGTTGCGGAAGCCGCCGTCGGCGTCTTCATCGGCCACGCCGCGCTCGATCATCAGATCCTCGAATTCCTCGCGGGTCTTCAGCGCGGTCACCAGCTTCTGCTGCAGGGCGAACTTGGCCAGGTCGCCACCGGCAGCGGCCACGCCTTCGGGCAGGGTATCGATGCCCGCGGCCAGCTGCGCCGGATCCAGGCGGCGCGCCTTGGCGATGTCGCCCAGGTAGCGCTGCCACACGTCGTTCATCCAGAACAGGTCGGCTTCCTTGGACGCCGGCGAGGCCGCATCCAGCACGTACGGTTCGGCGGCGGACTTGTACTCACCCACCTTGAACAGGTGCACGTCCACGCCCAGCTTGTCCTGCAGGCCGGTGCGGAAGTACTGGCGGTAGCGGCCCAGGCCCTCGAGCACGACCGAGCCCATCGGGTCCAGGTAGACCTCGTCGGCCTGCGCGGCCAGCAGGTACTGCGACTGGCCCATGCTCTGGCTGAAGGCAACGATCTGCTTGCCCGAGGCACGCAGGTCCTGCAGCGCACCGGCCACTTCACGCAGCGAGGCGAAGCCGGACGGCTGCAGCTTGTCCAGTTCCAGCACCACGCGCTCGATCTTCTTGTCGTTCTTGGCCGACTCGATCACCCGCAGCAGGTCGCGCAGCTGCACTTCCTCGGCGCCGTTGTCGCCGACGGCCTTGGCCAGCGCGCGGCTGACCGGGTCGGCGCTGAACTGCTCGACCAGCTTGCCTTCAGGCGCGATCACCAGCGTGGTGCGGTCCTGCAGCGATTTGCTGGCACCGGCACCCATGCCTGCAGCGACGATGAACATCACCACCACCAACAGCAGCAGGCCGAAGAACACCAGGTTGAGGATCAGCCTGCGGGTGAAATTCATCACGTCCCACAGCCCGATGAAGAAACTGGCGACGGGGTTGCGATGCGCCGGGGGCAGCGGGGGCACGGGTTGGTTCATGGAGCGCTCCGGATGGCTTCTTGCCGTGGTAACAGCATAGCCGGTGCCGTGTGAGGCGGCATCGGACACAAGTCAGGGGTTCGCCCGTCACGGGGTGTGGTGACGGGCGCGACGATCATTCCAGGGCCGACTGGCCGATGCGCAGGCTGCTGCGGCGCAGACGCCAGCCCATCAGGATGGCAGCGGCGGTCAGGCCGACGATCAGGCCGATCCACATGCCCTGCGGCCCCATGCCCAGGCCCAGGCCGAGCCCGGCACCGAGCGGCATGCCCAGGCCCCAGTACGCGAACATGGCGATGAACATCGGCACGCGCGTGTCCTTCAGCCCGCGCAGCGCGCCGGCCGACAGCACCTGGATGCCATCGGGGAACTGGAAGGTGGCCGCGTACAGCAGCAGGGTCGACGCCAGACCGGCCACGGCCAGGTCGTTGGTGTAGACGCCCACAATGGCATCGTGGCCGAACAGCAGCACCGCCGCCGACAGCGTCTGCGTGCCCATGATGATCGCGTAGCCGGCCCACGCCGCGCGGCGCACGCCGAAGCCATCGCCACGGCCGACCGCATGGCCCACGCGCACGGTGGTGGCCTCGGCCACGCCCATCGGGATCATGAAGCACAGCTGCGCGACGTTGATCGCGATCTGGTGCGCGGCGGCCTCGTTGGCACCGAGGCGGCCGATCAGCAGCGCGGTGACGATGAACAGGCCGCCCTCCATCAGCACGGTGATGCCGATCGGCAGGCCGGTGCGCAGCAGGTCCCAGATCGCCGCCGGGCGCGGGCCCTCGAAGTGCGAGAACAGCTGCAGGTGGGCGAAGCGCTTGGTGAACCACAGGTAGGTGCCGAAGGCGATGGCCTGCAGCCACATCATCACCGCCGAGGCGATGCCCAGGCCTTCGGCGCCCATTTCCGGGAAGCCGAACTTGCCGTTGGCCAGCACGTAGCCCATCGGCGCCAGCACCAGCAGGCCGCCGAAGCCGAGCAGCATGGTCGGCAGCGTCCAGTGCATGCCCTCGCTGAGATAGCGCATGCAGAAGTACAGGGTCAGCGCCGGGCCACCCCAGCGCACCGCATGCAGGAAGGCCGTGGCCCCCGGCACGATGTCCGGGGCGATGCCGAAGGCCGGCAGCAGCGGCGGCACCACGGTGAGGAAGGTGAACATGATCAGGCCCAGGCCCAGCGCCAGCCACAGCGCCTGGCGGAACAGCGGGCCGATCTCGCGCTCGCGGCCGGCGCCGTGCAGCTGCGACACCGAGGCGGTGAGCGAGATGAGCGTACCGATCGGGATCAGCATCGGCAGCCACAGCAGCGCGGTACCGATGGTCACTGCGGCCAGGGTGGCGGTGGCGTGGTGGCCGGCAATGACGTTGTCGACGAAGGAGATCAGACCGGTGGATACATGGCCCAGCACCAAAGGCAGGGCGAGCAGACCGGTCGCGCCCACTTCCTTGCGGAAGCGCGGCGTGGAGGTTGCAGTAGACATGGGAGTACAGGACGCCAACTACGGTTGCGCGCGAAGGGCACAGGCACCGGGTTGCGGCCGGTCATTTTACGGGCAAACGGTGCCGCCCGCTGGGTAGCGTCGACCGTTGGTCGACTGCTCTTCACGTGGATCCCGGCAACACGCGCGTGCTGCGCGATCGTCGACCAACGGTCGACGCTACTGGCCGGCCTGGCGCTTCAGCCAGGCGTCGCGCTCGGCCGCCGGCACGGCGAGGAAGGCGCTGCGCACGGCGTCGCGTTCCTGCGGCGGAGTGCGCTGGGCCACCAGCGTCAATTGCGTCAACTGCGCGGGACTGAGCTGGCGCAGCGCGGCCAACGCCGCCTCGCGCTGCTCCGGCGGCACCAGGCCGAACAGGCCGTGCAGCTTGGGGAACTGCATGCCCAGCTGCGGCCCCAGCCGCCAGCCATCGCGGAAGGTCTGGTCCTGGGCCTGGAACTGCTCGCGCAGGCGCTGCTGCTGTTCGGCCGGCAGCGCGGCAAAGCGGGCGGCCGCCTGGCGGATGCGTTCGCGCTCGCCCTCCGGCAGTGCCTTCCACGAGGCGTAATCGGCACGACGCTGGCGCTGCTGCTCCGGGCTGAGCTGGGCAAAGGCAGCAGGCGAGCGCGTATCGGCCATCGATGCCGGCGTTGCGCCCGCTGGTGCGGGCGGCAGCGGAACCTCCAGCGAAGGCGGCGCGGCCGCCAGTGACAGCGGCAGGGCCAGCAGCATGCTGGCAAACAGGAATTTATTCATCGGCAGCAGCGGTTTCCAGCGCGGCACCGACCGGCTCGGGGCGGGTCGGCTTGGGTTCGGATTCATCCACGGGCAGCGGGCCGCCTGCAGCGCTCC
Organism: Stenotrophomonas sp. S39; assembly: GCF_016624665.1. Classification (NCBI taxonomy): domain Bacteria; kingdom Pseudomonadati; phylum Pseudomonadota; class Gammaproteobacteria; order Lysobacterales; family Lysobacteraceae; genus Stenotrophomonas; species Stenotrophomonas sp. S39. The sequence continues at coordinate 23,854 of NZ_JACVTT010000015.1, forward strand.
ACGCATACAGGTCGGCATCGGCGGCCAGCGGGTAGTCGCGGTCGGCCAGCATGGCGGCGTCCTCGGCCGCGTTGCCATCGGCGGCAGGGGTCGGCTGCACCTCGCTGGCCGGCAGGGCTTCAACGGTGACCGGACCGGACTCGGCGACCACGCCTTCCGGCAGCGGTGCATCGCTGGCCGTGGCGTGATGCTGCCAGTACCGCCAGCCAAGGGCGGCCGCCAGCAGCACCACCACCGTCGCCAGCAGGATGACCGGGCCGCGCCAGCGCGGCGCACCGTTGCTGGCGCGGCGGCGCTTGGGCGTGGCGCGCTCGTCGCGCTCCGGCGTGCGCCAGCTGGCGGTGGGGGCCTGGTTGTTCGCAGCCGGTGCAGCAGGCTGCTGCAGCTGCTGCAGGCGCTTGGCCGGCAGATCGCGGATGCGCAGCTGCACCTGCTCGGCCAGGCCACGCCAGGCGGCGGCATCAGGCTGGCCATGGGCATCGCGCGGGCAGGCGGCAGCCAGCAGCTGCTGGTAGCCCTCCTCATCGATGTCCAGCACGCGGGTGGCGATGCCTTCATCCAGGCTGCCGCCGACCCGCAGCAGCAGGGCCAGGCGCGGCAGCGGCGGCATGTCGCCCAGCGCGGCCAGCGACGGCGGCCATTGCCCGGCGGCCGGCTCACGCAGGGCCTGGCGCTGGCCCAGCAGGGTCCAGAAGCGGGTCGGCCACTGCGCCATCGGCAGGTCACTGGCCACGGCGGAGAAGGCGCGCATCACCGCGACCAGGGTCTGCTCGGCGCGGGCGGGGTCACCGCACTGCAGCTCGGCAACCACCAGCGCGCGGCGCTCGACGCCACGCAGGAACGCCGACAGCGCGCCGGCCGCGGTCGAGGAAACAGGGGCGGGCACAGCCGTCATCGGTTACTCCAAAGGTCTGACGGCATGATAGCGGCAGCCCGTCGGCGGCCGGCAGGACTTGCGCCCACGGGCACTTCGTGCTGCAGGTTGTGCACAGCATCAATGCGGTCCCCGGCCGATTCGTCGTGAAGCCGCGGATTCACCTTGTTTCAGCAATGTTTCACAATCAACTTATTGATTTTCATACTGTTTTAGTATGGCTATTTTTTGACCAACCCGAGTGTAAAGCCGTCGCCATCGGCCTCACGCGCGCCCGCCGACCGGTAACGCACAACGTTATCCACAGAAGATGTGGATAAGACTGAATCTCTAATAGCCACCGATATTTAGGTGACATTTATGATTCACCGGCAGGCGCGGGCGACGCCATCGCCTCTGCCATCGGCCCCCGCCCTGCCCGTTACACTGCCCCGATGCTCGCCCCCATCCCGACCCTGCAGGTCGCCCTGCCCGTCCCGCTGCCGCGCCTGTTCGACTACCTGCCACCGGAAGGCCCGGGCCCGGCCATGCCGGTCGGCTGCCGCCTGAAGGTGCCGTTCGGCAACCGCGAGCTGGTGGGGACGGTGGCCGGGCACGGCCAGGTGGACGACGGCCAGGGCCTGCGCCAGGCACTGGCCTGGTGCGACCCGCAGCCGCTGCTGCAGGGTGAGCTGTGGCAGAGCCTGCAGTGGCTGGCCCGCTACACCCATTCACCCTTGGGCGAAGTGGTGAACACCGCCCTGCCCGGCCCGCTGCGGCACGGCGAGGCCCTGCCCGACACCCATCACTGGGGCTGGCAGCTGACCGCCGCCGGCCAGGCCCAGCGCGAAAAGCTGCGCGCCGGCACCCGCCCGCGGCAACTGGCCGAACTGCTGGGCGAGGCCGTAGTCGATGAAGACGTGCTGGGCGCGCGCATGGACGACTGGCGCACCGCCGCGCGCAGCCTGGCCAAGCGCGAACTGGCCGAGCGCGTGGCCCTGAGCGTGGCGCCGCAGCATGCGCAGCCGCTGCCCGGCCCCACCCTGAACCCGGAGCAGGCCGAGGCCGTGGCGGCGATCACCGCCGCCGAGGGTTTCCACGCCTTCCTGCTGGACGGGGTGACCGGCAGCGGCAAGACCGAGGTCTACCTGCAGGCCATCATCCACTGCCTGGCGCAGGGGAAGCAGGCGCTGGTGCTGGTGCCGGAAATCGGCCTGACCCCGCAGACCCTGGCGCGCTTCCGCGGCCGCCTCGGCATCGCGGTGCATGCGCTGCATTCGGGCTTGAACGACAACGAGCGCGCACGCGTCTGGGCCGCTGCTTCGCGCGGCGAAGCACGGGTGATCGTCGGCACCCGCTCGGCGGTATTCACTCCGCTGCCGCAGGCCGGCCTGCTGATCGTCGACGAGGAACACGACGGCAGCTACAAGCAGCAGGACGGCATCCGCTACCACGCCCGCGATTTCGCCCTGGTGCGGGCCAAGGCGCTGGGCATTCCGGTGCTGCTGGGCAGCGCCACGCCGTCGCTGGAAACCCTGCACAACGCCTATGCCGGCCGCTACACGCACCTGCGCCTGAAGCAGCGCGCCGGTGATGCACGGCCACCGCGCGTGCGCATCCTCGATGTGCGCAAGCGGCCGCTGCACGATGGGCTCTCTGCCGACGTGCTGGCCGGTATCGGCGAACACCTGCAGCGCGGCCAGCAGGTGCTGGTGTTCAAGAACCGCCGCGGCTATGCACCGGTGCTGCTGTGCCATGACTGCGGCTGGACCGCGCCCTGCCAGCGTTGCGATGCGCCGATGACCGTGCACGGCGGCGGCCGTCGCCTGCAATGCCACCACTGCGGTGCGCGGCAGCCGGCGCCGCTGGCCTGCCCGGCCTGTGCCAGCCTCGCGCTGCAGCCGCAGGGCATCGGTACCGAACGCCTGGAAGAGCACCTGGTCAGCGCCTTCGCCGATTACCCGGTGGTGCGCATCGACCGCGGCACCACCTCGCGCCGCGATGCCCTGGAACAGCAGCTGGCGAAGCTGGGCGACCAGCCCGGCATCCTGGTCGGCACGCAGATCCTGGCCAAGGGCCACGACCTGCCCAAGCTGACCCTGGTGGTGGTGGTGGGCATCGACGAAGGCCTGTTCTCGGCCGACTTCCGCGCCAGCGAGAAGCTGGCCCAGCAGTTGATCCAGGTGGCCGGCCGTGCCGGTCGCGCGCGCGACCCCGGCGAAGTCTGGCTGCAGACCCATCACCCGGGGCATCCGTTGCTGGAAACCCTGGTGAGCGGTGGCTACCACCCGTTCGCGCAGGCCGAATTGAACCAGCGCCAGGCCGCAGGCTTCCCGCCCTTCGCGCACCTGGCCCTGATGCGTGCCGAAGCCCAGCAGGTGGAGCATGCCAATGCGTTCCTGCTGGCGGCGCGGCAGCTGCTGGGCGAACAGAACGTGGTGGAAGCCTATGGGCCGATGCCGGCGCCGATGCCGCGCCGCGCCGGTTACCAGCGCACGCAGCTGCTGCTGTCGGCCATGCAGCGGCCACCGCTGCACGGCGTGCTGGCACAGCTGGTGCCGCAGCTGTATGCGCTGCCGGAGGCACGCAAGGTGCGCTGGTCGCTGGATGTGGATCCGACGGACCTGTATTGAAGGTCCTGCCCGATGCTGCGTAGAGTCGAGCTTGCTCGACTGCCTCATGCAGAAGCAGTCGAGCAAGCTCGACTCTACCAACGGCCCTGCCGCTTACGTCAGCGGCGACATCACGCCGCGCTGGTAGGCGGGGCGCTCGCGCAGGCGGGCATACCAGTCGGCCAGGTGCGGCAGCTCCGGGCGCTGGATCGGCAGTTCGTACCAGGCGTAGATCAACGAACCCAGCGGGATGTCGCCCATCGCGAATTTCTCGCCCGACAGCCACGGCTGGTTGGCCAGGGTCGCATCGGCCATCGCCAGGTAATCACCGGCGCGCACGATGGCGGCGCTGATGCGTGCTTCATCACGGTCGGCCGGCGCGGTGCGCATGATGCCCCAGATCAGTTCGGAGTACAGCGCGGCCATCCGCGAGGTGCTCCAGTCCATCCACTTCTCGGCCTGCGCGCGTTCCATCGCGTCTTCGGCGTACAGCGTGCCCAGCGAATAGCGCGCGCTCAGGTAGCGCACGATGGTGTTCGATTCCCACAGCGGCAGGCCGTGGTCTTCGATCACCGGCACCAGGCTGTTGGGGTTCATCGCCACGTATTCGGCCGACTGCGTGCCGCCATGGCTGCCGCCCACTTCAATGGATTCATACGGCAGGCCGATTTCCTCGGCGCACCACAGCACCTTGCGGACGTTGCTGGAATTACGGCGGCCCCAGATCTTCAACATTGCGGTTTTCCTTGCCTGCAGCGGTGCGCCACGGTGGCGCGGAGCCGCTACGATACGCCCATCAAACGCGATGCGCGTGGCATCACCGGTTCTTCTTCGGCAGCGCGCGCACGTAGGACGATTTGCCGTCCTTCTTCAGCTCGAACAGGCCGATGGCCGCCAGCAGGTCGCTCAGCTTGCCGTAGCCATAGTTGCGCGGGTCGAACGAGGCCTGGTTGCCGATCTGGCTGCCGACCGGACCCAGGTGCGACCAGCCATCCTCGCCCTCGGCGGCCGACACCGCACGCCGCAGCATCTTCACCAGGCGCGTGTCGTTGCGCAGTTCCGCGCTGTTCTTGCGCGGGCGCACCTCGTCGCTGGCCACCTGCCCGCTGGGCGCCTGCTCTGCCCCGGCCTCGGCATCGGGAACACTGGCATGGGTCTGGCCCAGCGCTTCCAGGTAAGTGAACTTGGAGCAGGCGTTGACGAACGGCTCGGGCGTCTTCTTCTCGCCGAAGCCATACACTTTCACGCCGTCGGTCAGCAGGCGCATCACCATCGGGGTGAAGTCGGCATCGCTGGAAACGATGGCGAAGCCATCAAGATTGCGCGCGTACAGCAGGTCCATCGCATCGATGACCATGGCCATGTCAGAGGCGTTCTTGCCCTTGCTGTAGGCAAACTGCTGGATCGGGCGGATGGCGTACTCGTGCAGCACCGATTCCCAGCCCTTCAGGCGCGGGCTCTTCCAGTTGCCATAGGCGCGGCGCACGTTGGCCACGCCGTAGCGGGCCACCTCGGCCAGGACTTCGTCGATCTTCGATGCCGGCGCATTGTCGGCGTCGATCAACAGGGCGATGCGCTTTTCCGGTTCGGACATGATTTCCTCGGTGGGCTGCAGGCTGAGCGGAGTATCGCCCATGGCCACTGCCGGCCATGTGACGTGCGATGATGCAGGGCGACATCCATCCCCCTCTGGAGTACGTCGATGCGCCGCGAACCAGTCCCCCACCTGGTCATCATCGGCGGCGGTTTTGCGGGCCTCTGGGCCACCCGGGCCCTGGCCCGCGAGAAGATCAGGATCACCCTGCTCGACCGCCGCAACCACCACCTGTTCCAACCCCTGCTATACCAGGTCGCCACCGCCGGCCTGTCCGCCCCCGATATCGCCGCGCCGCTGCGGCATATCCTCGGCCACCAGCGCAACGTGGAAGTGCGCCTGGGCGAGGTCGTCGCCATCGACAAGGCCGCCCGCCAGGTGCAGCTGGCCGACGGCAGCACCCTGGGCTACGACAGCCTGCTGCTGGCCACCGGCGCCACCCACGCCTACTTCGGCAACGACCAGTGGGCGGCCGATGCGCCGGGCCTGAAGACCCTGGACGATGCCATCGCCCTGCGCCGCAAGCTGCTGCTGGCCTTCGAACGTGCCGAGGCCGAACCGGACCCGGCGAAGAAGGCCGCCTGGCTGAGTTTCGCCGTGGTCGGCGGCGGCCCCACCGGCGTCGAACTGGCCGGCACCCTGGCCGAGATCGCCCGCCACACCCTGCGCAATGAATTCCGCCACATCGACCCGGCCAGCGCCAAGGTGCGCCTGGTCGAGGCCGGCCCGCGCGTGCTGTCCTCCTTCCCCGAGGTGCTTTCGCTGAAAGCCCGCCGGCAGCTGGAAAAGCTGGGCGTGGAAGTGCTGACCGGCACCCCGGTGAGCGACATCGACAGCCAGGGCTTCACGCTGGGCGAGCAGTTCGTGCCCGCACGCACCGTGGTCTGGGCCGCAGGCGTGGCCGCCTCGCCGCTGGCGCGCACGCTGGACGTGCCGCTGGACCGCGCCGGCCGCGTGCTGGTGCAGCCTGACCTGACCCTGCCCGGCCACCCCGAACTGTTCGTGGCCGGCGACCTGGCCGCGGTGAACCAGGCCAACGGCAAGCCGGTGCCCGGCGTTGCGCCGGCCGCCAAGCAGATGGGCAAGTACGTGGCCGATGCCATCCGCGCGCGCCTGCATGGCAAGCCGGCACCGGCGCCGTTCAAATACGCCGACTACGGCAACCTGGCCACCATCGGCCGCATGGCCGCCATCGTGCATCTGGGCAAGCTGCAGCTGTCGGGCATCCTCGCCTGGTGGTTCTGGCTGGCCGCGCACGTGTTCTTCCTCATCGGCTTCCGCAACCGCGTGGTGGTGCTGCTGAACTGGGCGGTGGCGTACTGGAGCTACCAGCGCAGCGCGCGCATCATTTTTGGTGATGACCAGGAAGACCGACGGCCTCGGTAGATCCACGCCATGCGTGGATGATTGAACCCCGCCTCCCAATCACTACTCAAAGGAATGCCATGACCACCCCTACCGCCCAGCAGAAACGTGCACGCTCCGCCCTTGAACAGTTGCTGGGCACCGAAGAAGGTGAGGACAGCGTCGACCTGTTCGTCCAGCATCATCTGGACGAGATCGAAGCCGATTACTGGAACGCGCAACTGGGCACGGCCACGCCGGCGGCCGGCGCGGTGCTGGGCCTGCTGCAGCCGCGCGAGCCGTGGGAAGACGAGGGTTCGGTGCACGTCGATTTCGAGCTGCCGGGTGACGTCTCGCAGTATGTGCTGAGTGTCGAACTCAATGGGGACGGCGAAGTGCTTGGCGTTTCGATGGAGAGCTGAGCACGGCGACGAGATCCACGCACGCCATGTGCAAATGAAGGTGTAGAGCCGAGCCCATGCTCGGCTCCTGAACTGCCAACGCGGCCGAGCATGGGCTCGGCTCTACGCAAGCGCGCCACATGGGCCGGAGGGCGTCATCCACGCATCGCGTGGATCTACATCAGGCCCATTTCATCGGCGCCCATCTGCATGTACATGAACGCGGCGGCTTCGTCGGACATCGGCTGACCCTGCGGGAAGCTGTCGAGCCAGGCGGTGATGCGCGCATGGCGATCCTTCAACGCATCGCCCATTGCCTGTTTCTCCGCTGCGGTCGCACGCGCCTGCATCTCCTCACGCAGCAGGTCATCGCCGATGCCCCATTTTTCGGCCAGCGGAATCAGGTCGACCAGATCAGGCGGCACCCGGTCGCGGCGCAGGTGGATGGGCTCGGGCGTGGCCGGGCCACGCTGCGCGGCCAGCTCCGCGGCGCTGCCGATCTGCCCGTGCTGCAGCGGCGGCGGGGTCTGGGCGCAGGCCGGCAGGGCGGTACCGAGGGTCAACAGCAGCATCCAGCAGGTCTTCATCGAACCGCTTCCTGTGTCGATGGCTGTGGCGATCATGGCATGGCCGGATGTCCCCATCCACGCATGGCGTGGATCTACGGGACGGCCTCGGCCGGGGCCTGCAGCCAGGCCAGCTTGCGTTCGCGTGGCTGCTGCTTGAGCTGCCACTCGGCGCGGGAGGCGGCCGCACGGTCCGGGTACTCACGCACGGCCAGCACGCGCAGCGGCGGCCGGGCCCGGGTGTAGCGGGCGCCCTTGCCAGCCTGGTGGGCGGCGAAACGGGCGGCCACATCGGTGCTGATGCCGGCGTAATAGCTGCCGTCCCGGCATTCAAGCAGGTACAGGAACCACGGGCGGAGTGACGGGGCCATGCCCGGATTATGCCGTGCTGCACTGCAGCGGATATACTGGCGCCCGAATGCAGGAGAGAGGCGCCACGCTGGCGCCCGCCGAAGGCGCAGGCTCCCATGATCGCTCAGGCCGGTGGGCTGGAATCCCACCAACCATGCATTCGACTCGCCGAGCTGGAGAGAGGTCACCGGGCACGCCCGGGACGATCCGCCGAAGGGGCACGCGGCCTGCGCCGCTGAACTCTCAGGCAAAAGGACAGCGGGAGCGGCACCGGTCATCGTCATCCCGTCATTGCGCAGGCAGTGGCGGTATACGCGCATGGCCGGCCCCACCGCGCCCGGAGCCTGTCCCATGCTGCTGTCCATCATCTATCTCGTTGCCATTTCCGCCGAAGCCATGACCGGTGCGCTGTCCGCCGGCCGCCGCCGCATGGACCTGTTCGGCGTGGTCATGATCGCCTGCGTCACCGCCCTTGGCGGCGGTTCGCTGCGCGACATCCTGCTCGGCCACTACCCGCTGGGCTGGGTGAAGCACCCCGAGTACCTCGGCTTCACCGTGTGCGCCGCGCTGATCGCCACCTGGGTGGCGCGCTGGATGCACCATTTCCGCCGCACCTTCCTGGTGCTCGATGGCCTGGGCCTGATCGCCTTCACCCTGATCGGCTGCTCGATCGCGCGCGAGGCCGGCCATGCCATGCCCATCGTGCTGATCGCCGGCATGCTCACCGGTGCCTTCGGCGGCGTGCTGCGCGACATCCTCTGCAACGAGGTGCCGCTGATCTTCCAGAAGGAGCTGTACGCGATCATTTCGCTGCTGACCGGCGCGGTGTACCTGTTGCTGCTGCGCTGGGGCGTGGCCGATGCGACGGCCATCCTGTGCTGCCTGGCCGGTGGCTTCGCACTGCGCCTGCTGGCGATCCATTACCGCTGGGAAATGCCCAAGTTCGTGTACCACGACGAAGTGCATTGAGTGCGTCCGCCGGGCGTGGCCCGGCGCTACCGATGACCATGCGCTGTTCGTAGCGTCGAGCTTGCTCGACGGCTCCTGACTACGGCAGTCGAGCAAGCTCGACTCTACAAGAGCGGTCGGGCATGACCTTGGTCATGCGGCATTCGTGGGTCTGATTGGCTACCATTGACGCCCCGTCGCTCGCGCGGCGGCATCCAGCCACACCGCGTCGCGGTCCCGCCAGACACTCCCCTCCCCCGTTGCCCGCTGCGCATGATGCGCGACCGGGCGTACATGTCCCTGCGCGTGCGCAGGGCGCAGGATGCCCCATGTCCGCTGTTGAGCCGTCCCGTAGCACCCCGCCCCGTTCCCGCCGCTGGTGGGCGATTCCCGTCGTCATCATCGTGGCCGGTCTGGTGGCCTGGTGGGCATGGCCGCGCGCCGAGGCAACCGCAGACGCAGGCCCGGGCAAGACCGTGCCGGTGCGCGTGGCCCGCGCCAGCGCCGAACCCCTGCAGCTGCGCCTGAAGGCCGTCGGCACCGTCACCCCGCTGCACAGCGTGGTGGTGCGCAGCCGCGTCGATGGCGAACTGCTGCGCCTGCATTTCCAGGAAGGCCAGCAGGTGAAGGCCGGCGACCTGCTCGCGCAGATCGACCCGCGCCCGTATGAAGTGAAGCTGGCGCAGGCGCAGGGCACCCAGCAGCAGAACCTGGCCGAACTCGAGAACGCCGAGCGCCAGCTGCAGCGCTACCGCGAACTGCAGAAGCAGAACTACGTATCCGGGCAGGAACTGAGCGACCAGCAGAGCAAGGTGCGGCAGCTGCAGGGCCGCCGCATCAGCGACCAGGCCTCGGTGGATGAGGCAAGACTGCAGCTGCAGTACACCCGCATCACTGCGCCGGTCAGTGGCCGCGTCGGCCTGCGCCGGCTGGATGTCGGCAACCTGGTGCACGCCAGCGATACCGAAGGCCTGGTGACCCTGGCGCAGACCGCGCCGATCAGCGTGCTGTTCACCGTGCCCGAACCCGAACTGCCGGCCCTGCTCGATGCCGTGCAGGCACAGGCCGGCCTGCCGGTGGAAGCCTGGGACCGCGGCGAAAGCAAGGCGCTTGCACAGGGCACGCTGTCCAGCGTCGACAACCGCATCGACACCGCTACCGGCACGCTGAAGCTGCGCGCGCAGTTCGACAACGCGGGCCTGGCCCTGTTCCCCAACCAGTTCGTCAACGTGCGCCTGCAGCTGGGCGAACAGCCAGCGCTGCTGATTCCCGATGCCGCCGTGCAGTTCGGCAGCCAGGGCAACTACGTGCACATCGTCGACAAGGACAACAAGGCGCAGCGCCGCACCGTGGTGCTGGGGCCGGCCGATGAGGGCCGCGTGGCCGTGCGCTCCGGCCTGCAGGCCGGCGACCAGGTGGTGATCGAAGGCATCGACGGCCTGGAAGATGGCACCGCGGTGGAAATCGTGGCCGAACCCGCTGCCACGACGAAGGCGGCCAAGGCCGGCGCATGAACCTGTCGCGCCCGTTCATCCTGCGCCCGGTCGCCACCACCCTGCTGATGGTGGCGCTGCTGCTGTCGGGCGTGCTGGCCTACCGCCTGCTGCCGGTGGCGGCGCTGCCGCAGGTCGATTACCCGATCATCCAGATCACCACGCTGTACCCCGGCGCCAGCCCGGAACTGACCACGCGCACGATCACCGCGCCACTGGAACGCCAGCTCGGGCAGATTCCCGGCCTGAAGCAGCTGTCCTCCACCAGCTCCGGGGGTGCCTCGGTCATCACCCTGCAGTTCGGCCTGGACGTATCGCTGGGCGTGGCCGAGCAGGACGTGCAGGCGGCGATCAATGCGGCCGGCAGCTTCCTGCCCGGCGATCTGCCGGTGCCGCCGGTGTACCGCAAGGTCAATCCGGCCGACACGCCCATCCTCACCCTGGCGGTGACCTCGCAGGCACTTGCGCTGCCGCAGGTGCACGACCTGGTGGATACCCGCATCGCGCAGCGCCTGGCGCAGCTGCCCGGCGTCGGCCTGGTCAGCCTGGCCGGTGGCCAGCGCCCCGCTGTGCGCATCCAGGTGAATCCGGCCGCACTGGCTGCCAACGGCCTGGGCATGGACCACATCCGCACCGCGATCGCGGCGGCCAACGTCAACCTGCCCAAGGGCAGTTTCGATGGCCCGATCCGCGCGGTGATGCTCGATGCCAATGACCAGATGCGCAGCGTGGAGGAGTACCGCGCGCTGGTGCTGGCCTGGCGCGAAGGCGCGCCGCTGCGGCTGGGCGACGTGGCCACCATCACCGATGGCGCCGAGAACCGCCAGCTGGCCGCCTGGAGCGGCACCACGCCGGCGGTGCTGGTGAACATCCAGCGCCAGCCCGGCGCGAACGTGATCGCCGTGGTCGAACAGGTGCGGACGCTGCTGCCGCAGCTGCAGGCCACGCTGCCGGCCGGCGTGCAGATGAACGTGCTGAGCGACCGCACCGAATCGATCCGCGCCTCCGTGCGCGGCGTGCAGAAGGAACTGGTGCTGGCCATCGGCCTGGTGGTGCTGGTCACCTGGGTGTTCCTGCGCAACCTGCCGGCCACGCTCATTCCCAGCGTCGCGGTGCCGCTGTCGCTCATCGGCACCTTCGCGGTGATGCTGCTGGCCGGCTATTCGCTCAACAACCTCACGCTGATGGCGCTGACCATCGCCACCGGCTTCGTCGTGGACGATGCCATCGTGATGCTGGAAAACATCGCCCGCCACCTGGAAGAAGGCGAAAGCCCACGCGAAGCCGCGCTGAAGGGTGCGGCCGAGATCGGCTTCACCCTGGTCTCGCTGACCGTCTCGCTGATCGCGGTGCTGATCCCGCTGCTGTTCATGGCCGACCTGGTGGGCGCGCTGTTCCATGAGTTCGCGGTGACACTGGCGGTGGCCATCGGTATCTCGCTGCTGGTGTCGCTCACCCTGACGCCGATGCTGTGCGCGCGGTTCCTCAAGCCGCATGCGAAGACCGCGCACGCGCCGGATGTGTTCGACCGCATCATCGCCGTCTACGACCGCCAGCTGCAGTGGGTGCTGCAGCGCCAGCCGCTGATGCTGCTGGCCACCGTCGCTACGCTGGCGCTGACCGTGGCGCTGTACTTCGCCGTGCCCAAGGGCTTCTTCCCGGTGCAGGATGCCGGCCTGGTGCAGGGCATCAGCGAAGCACCGCAGGCCATCTCGTTCCAGGCCATGCGCGAGCGCCAGCAGGCGCTGGCGGCGGCCATCGAAGCGGACGAGGCGGTGGCCAGCGTGTCGTCCTACATCGGCGTGGACGGCAACAACGCCACGCTCAACACCGGCCGCCTGCTGATCGAGCTGAAGCCGCATGGCGACCGCGACGGCGCCGCCGTGGTGATGGAGCGCCTGCAGCAGCGCGTGTCGAAGATCCCCGGCATCACCCTGTACCTGCAGCCGGTGCAGGAGCTGGGCATCGAAGACCGCATCAGCCGCAACCAGTACCAGTTCACCCTCACCACGCCCGAACAGCAGACGCTGGAAACGTGGACGCCGAAGCTGCTGCAGGCCCTGCGCCAGCAGCCGGCCCTGCGCGATGTGGCCAGCGACCTGCAGATGCAGGGCCGGCAGGCGCGGGTGAACATCGACCGCGATGCGGCCGCGCGCCTGGGCGTCAGCGTGGAAGCGGTGGCCGACGCACTGTACGACGCCTACGGGCAGCGGCAGATTTCCACCATCTTCACCCAGGCCAGCCAGTACCGCGTGGTGCTGGAAGCCGATCCGTCACGCCAGCCCGGGCCCGATGCCATCAGCGGCCTGCGCGTGCGCAACAGCACCGGGCAGACCGTGCCGCTGGGCGCCGTGGCGCGGGTGGAGCTGGGGCCGGCCGCGCTGCTGCGCAACCATGTCAGCCAGTTCCCGGCGGCCACGATCTCGTTCAACCTGGCACCGGGCGCATCACTGGGCGAAGCCACCGCGGCCGTGGAAGCGGCGCGCGCGCAGATTGCGTTGCCCGACAGCGTCGAACTGCGCCTGCAGGGTGCGGCGGCGGCGTTCAGCAGTTCGCTGTCGTCCACGCTGTGGCTGATCCTGGCCGCGGTGGTGGTGATGTACATCGTGCTGGGCGTGCTCTATGAAAGCTTCGTGCACCCGATCACCATCCTGTCCACCCTGCCCTCGGCCACCGTGGGCGCGCTGGCGGCACTGTGGGTGAGCGGGCGCAGCCTGGACCTGATCGCCGTGATCGGCATCGTGCTGCTGATCGGCCTGGTGAAGAAGAACGCGATCATGATGATCGACTTCGCGCTGGACGCGCAGCGCACGCGTGGCATGACGCCACGCGAGGCGATCCACCAGGCGGCGCTGCTGCGCTTCCGTCCCATCCTGATGACCACGCTGGCCGCGCTGTTCGGCGCGGTGCCGTTGATGCTGGCCAGTGGTTCCGGCGCGGAACTGCGGCAGCCGCTGGGTTGGGTGATGGTCGGCGGCCTGCTGGTCAGCCAGGTGCTGACCCTGTTCACCACGCCGGTCATCTACCTGGCCTTCGACCGCCTGCAGCGCCGGCGCTCGGCCACCCTTGCCACGCCTGAAGAGGCGCGCGCATGAGCCCCATCGCACGCCTGGCCCAGGCCTGCGTGCAGCGACCGGTGGCGACGATCCTGCTGGCGGTGGCGCTGGTCCTGGCCGGCCTGCTGGCGCTGCGGCTGCTGCCGGTGGCACCGCTGCCGCAGGTGGATTACCCGGCCATCGAAGTCAGCGCCAGCCTGCCCGGTGCCTCGCCCGAATCGATGGCCGCCACCGTGGCCACGCCGCTGGAACGCGCCCTCGGCAGCCTGCCCGGCATCTCGCGCATCGATTCGGCCAGCACCCAGGGGCAGACCTCGGTGGAGCTGAAGTTCGTGCTCGGCCGCGACATCGACGAAGCCGCGCGCGAAGTGCAGGCGGCGATCAACCTCGCACGCGGGCAGCTGCCCAGTGGCATGCCGGGCATGCCGCAGTACCGCAAGGTGAATCCCTCGCAGGCGCCGATCCTGGCGCTGGCACTGACCTCGGACACGCTGCCGCCGGGCCAGTTGTACGACCTGGCCTCCACCGTGCTGGCGCAGAAGCTTTCGCAGGTGCCGGGCGTGGGCGAAGTGCAGGTGGGCGGCAGCGCCCTGCCGGCGGTGCGCGTGTCGCTGGACCCGAATGCGCTCAACCATGCCGGCCTGGCACTGGAAGACGTGGCCCAGGTGATCGAACGCGCCAACGCAGTGCGGCCGCTGGGTGCAGTGGGCGATGACCGCCAGCACTGGCAGCTGGAAGCACCGCTGCAGCTGCGCCAGGCCGCGCAGTACCGCGAGCTGGCAGTAAAGGTGAGCGACGACCGCACGCTGCGCCTCGGCGATGTAGCGGTGGTGGCCGACGGGGTGGAAGACCGTTATGCCAGCGGCTTCCACAACGAACGCCCGGCGGTGCTGCTGATCGTCAGCCGCCAGCCCGGCGCGAACATCATCGCCACCGTCGATGCCATCCAGGCGCAGCTGCCGCAGCTGCACGCGCTGCTGCCGTCCAACGTCGACATGCGGCTGGTGATGGACCGCTCGCCGGTCATCCGCGCCACCCTGCACGAAGCCGAGCTGACCCTGGTGCTGGCCATCGCCCTGGTGGTGCTGGTGGTTCTGGCCTTCCTGGGCCACTGGCGGGCTGCACTGGTGCCCAGCGTGGCCATTCCGGTGGTGCTGTTCGGCACGCTGGCGCTGGTCGCGTTGATGGGCTTTTCGCTCAACACGCTTTCGCTGATGGCGCTGATCGTGGCCGCGGTGCTGGTGGTGGACGATGCCATCGTGGTGCTGGAGAACATCGCGCGCCACCGCGAACTGGGCGCCGACCGCTGGCAGGCCGCAGTGCTTGGCGCGGCCGAGGTGGGCGCCACGCTGCTGTCGATGAACGTCGCGCTGGCCGTGGTATTCGTCTCCATCCTGTTCCTGGATGACTTCGTCGAGCGCCTGTTCCGCGAATTTTCGCTGACCCTGGTGGCGGCGATGAGCGTGTCGGTGGTAATTGCACTGAGCCTGGTGCCGATGCTGTGTGCGCGCCTGTTCGTCGATGACGCGCAGCACGCCTCGCGCTGGCAGCGTGGCAGCAACGCGCTGTTCGAGCGCGTGCGTGCGGCCTACCTGCGCACGCTGCAGGCCAGCCTGCGCCACCTGCGCTGGCCGCTGCTGGTCTTCGTTGCGGTCATCGCGCTCAACGCCTGGCTGTTCCAGCAGGTGCCCAAGGGCGTGGTGCCCAAGCAGGACACAGCACAGCTGCGCGGCTTCGCGCGCGGCGATGACGGGCTCTCGTTCCAGGCCATGCAGCCGAAGATCGATGCCTACCGCAAACTGCTGCTGTCCGACCCGGCCATCGAGGACATCATCGGCTATATCGGTGGCAGCAACGGCGTCAACAACGCCTTCATCATGATCAAGATGAAGCCGCTGGCCGAGCGCAAGGTGTCCAGCCAGGAGGTGATCGATCGCCTGCGCGCGCGCCTGCCCAAGCTGCCCGGCGGCAACCTGTACCTGTGGGTGGACCAGGACATCCGCCTGGAAGGGGGCGGCAGCAGCGGCCAGTACGAATTCCAGCTGCTGTCGGCGGACATGGCGCCGCTGCGCGAGTGGGCACCGAAAGTGGGCGCCGCGCTGCGCGCCCTGCCCGAGCTGGTGGACGTGGAAGCACAGGGCGAGGCCGGCATGCGCCAGGTGGTGCTGGACATCGACCGCGAAGCCGCCGCGCGCCATGGCGTGGACCTGCGCACGGTGGCCAGCATGCTCAACAATTCCTTCAGCCAGCGCCAGGTCGCCACGCTCTACGACAGCCTCAACCAGTACCGCGTGGTGATGGAACTGGACCCGAAGCACACCCAGGACCCGGGCACGCTGGCGCGCCTGCAGGTGGTGGATGGCAGCGGCCAGCGCATTCCGCTGTCCACCATCGCCAGCTGGCGCTATGGCATGGCGCCGGACCGCATCTACCACAGCGAACAGTTCGCCTCGATCTGGATCGAATTCGCACTGGCCCCGGGTGTCGGCCTGGAGCAGGCCACGCAGGCCATCAACACCGCCATGGCGAAGCTGATGCTGCCGCGCACCGTGCAGGCCAAGCTGTCCGGCGAAGCCGGTGGCCTGGACAGCCTGCGCGCGCGCCAGCTGTGGCTGGTGCTGGGCGCCACGCTGGCGGTCTACCTGGTGCTGGGCATCCTCTACGAGAGCTTCCTGCAGCCGCTGGTGATCCTGTCCACCCTGCCCTCGGCCGGCATCGGCGCACTGCTGGCGCTGTGGGTGTTCGGCAACGAACTGAACCTGATCGCCCTGCTCGGCTTGTTCCTGCTGGTGGGCGTGGTGATGAAGAACACCATCCTGCTGGTGGATTTCGCCTTGGCCGGCGAGCGCCGTGGCCTGAGCGCGCACGACGCGGTGATGGACGCGGCGCGGCTTCGCCTGCGGCCGATCCTGATGACTTCACTGGCGGCGCTGCTGGGCACGCTGCCGCTGATGCTCGCCAATGGCGAGGGCTGGGAGCTGCGGCAGCCGCTGGGCATCGCGATCGTGGGCGGGTTGCTGGTCAGCCAGTGGCTGACGCTGTACACGACGCCGGCGATGTATCTGGCGTTGGCGAGGGTGCGGAAAAAGAGCGCCATGTAGAGTCGAGCCATGCTCGACTGCGTTCTGCGTCAGTCGAGCAGGGATCGACTACAGAAAGGCGGATCAGCGCGCTGATCGGGCAGGCCCTCTCGGCGTGCCGGGAGTGGCCCTACGGCTTCTCGCCACACGCCGTGCAGGCTTGGTTGCAGCTTCCCGCGGCGGGTCCAGCAATGGCACCACCGTGCCCGTGCGCTCGGCAAGCCACCGCACCACGTCCGGTTTCTCCGTCGCCAGCGCGAGCAGCATCGTCGTGGCATCGTCAGGATACGTTGCTTCATTCTCGTAGCGGGAAAACGCGATTGCGCCTTTTCCAAAGAGCTTGGCCGCGGCGCGCTGGGTCAAGCCATAGCGCCGCCGGAGCGCCAGCACATCTTCGCCCAGCAGCAGGCCGCCATAGTGTTCACGCCGTGCGGCAAGCCTGCTGAGGTTTTCGATCTGCTGCGCCGCACTGGTTGCCGTAGCGCCACAAGCGGGGCACTGCATCACCAGCAGCTCGACCACTACGCGGTGGCCGCGTGGATTGAAATGCCGTTCGCGCGTGGATGCCACCAGTTGCGCCTGCTGGCAGGCGGGACACATCCGAGGGGTATCTTTGTTCATGGTGTGCTCCGCTGGAGCGAGTGACGCTCTACAGATGGCAGCTGAGAAAGAAGTTCGCTGCTTTCCGTCCTGAGCCGAAGGTAGGTGGCGCGCTGACTGATAAGTCTGAAGGGTAGAAGCGCCCAGCGGAATGGTCATTTGCGGCAGACGGCGCCGGGCACGGTCGAGACCCGTCTGCAGCCTGCAGATTCTTCAGTGCAATCAGTGAGGTACGGTTTCGATGGATGCCTGCCAGGCGCAGGATCATCGATAGCCGGGAGCGCCCAGGCGGCGCTGATGTGGTTGCCGACGGGTCGTGGCCGTCATGGGCGGGGCAATCATCCACGCATGGCGTGGATCTACTGCGTCAGTCGAGCATGGCTCGACGCTACAAAAACCGGTATCTCCACCCCGGCGATGTACCTGGCGCTGTCGTACTTACGCAGCGCCAGGCGCATCGCCGGTGCGGACGGGCCGGTCTCCAACTCCGACCGACCCTGATCGCGGCCGCACCCCCGCAGGCGCTGGCCGCCATCCACACATGTGCCGCACTCAAGCGGCTTCGGACACCTTCACTTCCCGGCGGGCGCGCACGGCAGCAGCCAAGCGCTCCAGCACCTGCACGGTGGTGTCCCAATCAATGCAGCCATCGGTGATGCTCTGGCCGTAGACCAGCGGCTGGCCTTCCACCAGTTCCTGGCGGCCACCGACCAGATGGCTCTCCACCATCACGCCCACGATGCGCTGTTCGCCGTCTTCCAGCTGGGTGGCGATGTCCTCGATCACTTTCGGCTGGTTTTCGGGGTTCTTGAGGCTGTTGGCGTGGCTGGCATCGATCATCAGGCGCGTCGGCAGCTTGGCCTTGGCCAGTGCCTGGCAGGCCTCGCCGACGCTGGCTGCGTCGTAGTTCGGCTGCTTGCCGCCACGCAGGATCACATGGCAATCCGGGTTGCCGGTGGTCGACACGATGGCGGTGCCGCCCTGCTTGGTGACCGACAGGAAGTGATGCGGGTTCGATGCTGCGCCCACGGCATCGGCGGCAATCTTGACGTTGCCGTCGGTGCCGTTCTTGAAGCCGACCGGGCAGGAAAGGCCCGAGGCGAGTTCGCGATGCACCTGGCTTTCAGTGGTACGCGCACCGATGGCGCCCCAGGCAACCAGGTCTGCGATGTACTGCGGCGAGATCACATCGAGGAACTCGACGCCGGCCGGCAGGCCCAGCTTGTTGATGTCACGCAGCAGGCCGCGGGCAATGCGCAGGCCCTTGTCGATCTTGAAGCTGCCATCCAGGTCCGGATCGTTGATCAGGCCCTTCCAGCCCACCGTGGTGCGCGGCTTTTCGAAGTACACGCGCATGACGATTTCCAGTTCGCCGGCCAGCGCATCGCGCAGGGGCTTCAGGCGCTGGGCGTATTCGATGGCCGCGTGCGGGTCGTGGATCGAGCACGGGCCCACTACCACCGCCAGGCGGTCGTCACGGCCATGCAGGATCTCGTGCAGGGCCGCGCGCGAGGCGCTGACGGTGTCGGAGGCTTCATCGTCGCAGGGCAGCACCGCCAGCAGCTGGGCGGGCGGTGTCAGCGGTTCGATGGTGCGGATACGCAGGTCGTCGGTGTGCGGGGGCATTGCGGGGGTTCTCCGGAACGTTGGGGGTCCCCAGCGTGGCGACATGAAAAAAGCCGCCAGGTTCGCTGGCGGCTTTCGGGAATGCGTCTGAAGGTTTCTTCAGGGTGAACGCAGTCCTTCCTCCGCCTGGGGCTTCGGAAAGTAATACCAATAAAAGTTGGCGTGGACGGCGTTCATGGGGTGTATTGATAGCACAGCTTTTGCGCAGTGCAAAATGTTTCATCGGCAACTGCGGGAGCTGTTCAGGCAGCTCAGTCCACGCCGATGCGCAGTGCTGCCGCAGCGATGGCGTGGCAGCCGCAGGCAAGGCGATGCCCTTCCAGCACGATGGGCTGGCCTCCCATGAAGCGCGCCGGGTCGCCTTCAACAAATGGGAAGGTGCCCCCATGCAACGGGCAGGTGGCATGATCCCCCACCACAGCGATGGGATGGCCATTGACCCTGTGCGTGCCGTCGCACTGACAGTCCACCACTTCGCCACCGCTGCTGGTGGCGTCACCCAGACAGACAGGCGATTTCATTTCAGGTCAACTCGTATAGGGTGCTGTGCTGGTCCAGACCCGCTGGAGTCTGGGTGCGCTACCGGGTTCAAGCTTCCACCAGGAAGATCAGCGTGAATATGCCGATCAGAGACCACGGGCCAAGAATCAGAACCAGCTGAAGCGTGAACCAGAATGACCTCCTGCCACGTTGCCACGGCTTCTGTTTGATGGCGTACAACCACATCAGAATGGTGGACGCTATTGTTCCCACGCCGACCACCCACATGACAACACCCGCAACGGCGAGCGCCTCCATTTCACTCAGCCTGAGCGAGCGGAACCCGAACAGCGCCGCGTACACGGTACAAAGGAGAACTCCGGACATGAACAACCCAAACCGGTACCAAGCGGATACGTCACTGCGGGATTCTGATTCTTTCATGGCATTGGATTCTTGATTTCTGATGTGGCAATGGACTGATACAGATCGCACCGGTGCCGAGCAGCAATCGGGCTATGTCCGGGTAAACGGCTATGCAAAAGGCACTTGGAGCTGCAGGGTGACCGCGCACACGCACTACGGGGTCGACGAGCACTGCCTATGGCAGCTTCGCAATCTCAACATTGGTCAGCTGCCCCCACCTGGCACCCGCCACATGAAGGGATCGGCTGTTCGATGCTGGGCATCGTTACGCGCCTTTTCCCCGTCACTGGGCGGGCGTACCATCTGGATCGTCGCGCTGCCATCCGCACCGGCGTAGACCACGGCACTCACGCCGCCCTGGTGGTAGCTGGCAATGGCGCCCAGGCCGATCTGCACCACAGGGCTGGTAATGCCCACATTGCCGATGCGGCGGCCGATGTCGTAGCCCTCGTCCACGTTGTTCAATTCCAGGCCGTGCCCGTCTGTGTTCAAGGAATGCAGGGCCGCATTCAAGGCAATGCCCAGTGCGGTACCGTCGTGGCTGTCGTGGAAAACACGCACGGGGGCATGACCTTCGGGCAACGTTGCCAGCGCCTGTTTCCAGCCCTCGGCCAGCGCCTGGGCCTGCAGGGCGGGTTTCAGCGGCTTGCCCTCGGCATCGTGCAGCATCACCGTGATCGGCCGATGCAGATGCCCCAGGTTCGGCATCCGGTCGAATTCGTCGATCTGATGCTGCGGCCAGCGCACTGGCAGCCAGGGCGTCTGCGTGAACTTGCCGGGTCCGACGTTGTTGGTGTGCTTCCAGAGTTCGGGGAGGGTTGCCTGCCACTCTTCGGTGGGGAGGGTGCCGGGGAACCAGGGATCCTGTACGCCACGTGCACGTTGCCGGGCCTCGTACTCCTCCCCGATGCGCCGCTCGGCCTCGAAGTAATGGAACCACAGCTTGCTCAGATCAAATCGCGTGTCCTGGTTGTTCTCGCGATAGGTGGGCGCATAGGGGCGCAGATAGCGGTCCACCCGATCGCTGCGCGCCAGGGTGAGTACTGCGGTGGTGTCGATGATGGAGGGCACGTAGTAGCCGTCGGCAAGCCCCGGGGTGCCGCGCACCCGATAGCGGCTGCGCATGGCCTCTCCGTCACGAGCGGCAAGCACGGTTAACGGCGCT
Source organism: Stenotrophomonas sp. S39 (assembly GCF_016624665.1). Lineage (NCBI taxonomy): Bacteria > Pseudomonadati > Pseudomonadota > Gammaproteobacteria > Lysobacterales > Lysobacteraceae > Stenotrophomonas > Stenotrophomonas sp. S39. Next base: position 44,449 of record NZ_JACVTT010000015.1, read on the forward strand.
TCGGGATGTTCTCCCATGAAGGCGTAGACATCCTCGATCATCGACTGCGCATGGGTTGTGTTGGCGTCTTGTTGCCACAGGAACAACGTCACTCCCAGCGATCCGCCATTTCGTCCTGAACTGATCAACCCTGCCGCTCGGATGTTCTCTCGTTCTCCGACATTCGGCGGTTCCACGGCAAAGCTGGGAATCGGCCAGTAAGCAACCGCATCGCTGACTGCGTACTTGAACGCTGCACCCATTCTTATCGCAGCGCTGTCTCGGCGCCATTGCTCCGAGTTGGTGTAGTCATGTGGGTCCTGCGAATAGATGGACACAAAGTCACTTCGCTTCTCGCGGATCTTCTTCCACACAGAAGTCTGATGGGACGCCCCAGGTGCCATGCCGATCCCGCGAATTTCCAGCGACCACGTTGGATCATCTCGATCAACCACCTCTGGCCCGGCGACCGGTTCAGTGCCTGGCGCCGACTGCAGCGGCGATCTGCTGGTCGCCGCATTGAATGCCCAATGTCCGCCAAAGGCCAGTGCCACCAAGGCGCTGAGAGCTGCCCCACCCAGAAGAACTGCTTTTGCCATATACCCCATCTCCTTCGTGGTCATCGCAGCACCTGTGTCATCTGTGAGCGCCAGAGCGAACAACAATGCCCCCCATGAAATGCTCAGCAGGCACGCAGACCAGACGTAGGGTTTCGCGCTTGGGCGCGCATCCTGAAAATTCAACATGCTCAGCCGCCTTCCGGAATATGGCCATCGACCAGGGAGGGCAGCTTCTTAAGATTCACCAAGGAGGCAGGGGGAAACTCACCAGTCAGGTAGTACTTTCCCGATGCCTGCACCAATTTTTGTACTAGCGGGTCCAGCGCAGTCCACTTCGGGTTGTCTTTCATCTTCTCCGTCATCTCCTCCGTCATCCGCCAATCCGCCATCAACGTCAGCAGCTCCCGCCACTGCGGATCGTCCAGGCTGTGCCCTTGCCCGATCGCCACATCCATTGCGGTCACCCAGCGATGGTTCTCCGGATCACGCAGCACGCCAGAGTGGTAGCTGTTTTCGTCCAGCACCTCGTCGGAGCGACTCATCCACTCGCGTATCTCGTTAGGTGTCATCTCGCGCTCTTTGCCTTTGAGCCAACCGGCTGCACGGACTTCGCTGGTCTGGTCGTCTTCTTCCTTATCCTTGTTGTACTTCTCCAACGCAGCCTCTGGGCTGAGCCGTGTGTACTCCTTCGGCAAAGGAATGCCCGGAAATTTTGCACTGGCTTTGCCCAGCGCCACGTGCACACTGACAACGTCTGGCCGGTCCATGCCGGGCGTGGCGGGCGTCCCCTTCACTGCTTCCCCACCGAACATCTGGGGTGCGTGCGGCGGCACCAGCGCTTCGGCGTTGATGAGCACCTGGCTGTCTTCAGCGATGGCCACCGTCATTGCTGCCGCCACGCCCCATTTGACTACTCCACCGAGGCTTTCTATGGCGGTCGTGTCGCCAACGTAGCGAACCTCGCCTTCAGCTCTCAACGCAAGGTGCGCGGGCGCATCGCCGACCATCACAGGTTTTCCATGCCGATGGCGCTTGGTCCACATACGTTGCTTGAAGCCGATTTTCGCCAATCGGGTCATGCCGGGGCGGCCGCCATCGACAAGATCAGGCACGCCCAGCGTGCCGATACCCGATACATCGGCTAGCCCTACCGTGGTGTCATCGGGGCTGAAGTACAGGTACACCTTGCCTCGGTTGTCGCGCTCGGGGAAGACGACCATTGCACCGTCCTTGCCCAGTCGCTGGCCTTGCCCCGCGCTCCAGCGAGCGCCTGCACGCCCATATGACTTGGCCTGACCGGCCGCCAGGTCATCCAGTGAAGGCAACGCATAGGGTGTCTTGGTCATCCGCTCGACAATGCGCTGCAACGTGCGCAGTGTGTCTCCCCCGGCCGGCGTCTTCTCGGCAATGAGGGAGTAAGGACTGGCCACCATGATTGCGCAGTCGGCGCAACGCGCGCCGCGGTCGATCAGCAAGGCCTGCGACAGCAAGGTGATCAGCGTGCCTTGGCTGTGGCCCATGATGGTGATGGTTTCCGACGGGTAGATGCTGCGTATCGTGGTAACCAGCGCTGCCAACCGCTCGGCGGCCAGCACGAAGTAACGCCGATGCGGGCAGGCGCCCATGAACTTGGTGCGGTCCAAGTGCGGATTGGCGAAATGCCGCTTGAATGCATCGAAACCCTCGCCATACATCTCCGGCAGGTTGTTGGTGGCATTGGCAAAGAACCCGCCCGGCTTACCGAAGTGGCGATCAAGACGATTGCCATTCCTGTCCTGGTACTGAGTGCGCACCTTGGCGGGATCACCGTTCTCATCCCGCAGGATCTCGTTCTTTGCCGCGCGGTAGCCCCAGTAGAACGGGATCAGCACGCTCTTGGCAGTCTTGTCGTCGCGCTTGTAGAGGTAGGTATCAGGGTCATCGAGAACGTCGACGCCGTCCTCGTCGTGCGTCCTGCGATCCTTGCTCTTCGCCACCCAGAACCGTTCGCCATACCGCCCCGGCTTCAGATCCTGCCGGTCCAGCCGCTCATTCAGCCCTTGGCACAGTCCAGTCTCCACCGAGGCATAAGATGCACCCGGGTCATTCACCCCATGCAGAAAGATCACCACGCCCGGCCGTGCGCGCGGGATGGCCACGTTCTTCGGCTGGGTGGCATTGGGCAGCAACCGGGTGGCGAGGTTGTCCGTTACGATGCGCTCAGCCATCGGTTTCTCCTTGGGCATCTTCGATGTTCTGCAGCGCCTGTATCTGTACGCGCTGCATGCCATCACGCTGCACGGCTTCGCCCAGCCCTTCGGCATCGGCAGTGCCCTGCACGGTGTCTCCATCGTCAAGGGACAACGTGTGCTGCACGCCTGCGGCAACGGCCTGCAGATCGCCTTCGTAATGGAAGCGCAGCTGCCGGCTGGCCGGGTCGCGCGCAAATGCCGCCGTGTCGGCGCTATCAGTCTTCGCGCCCAACCAGTCATGACGCGCGGCGTGCACCACGGCGGTTCCGTCGGTGCCCAGCTCGATGCCGCCGCCAAGCGTGAGATCGCTGCCGTCGTCGGCCACCAGACGGATACGCGGTGCGGAGATCACCACCTCGCCCTCGCCCGCCGCCAGCAGCAGGTTGTTTTCCGCACGCGCCTGCAGGTCGGCCTGCTGCGCCTGCAGAACCACGTTGCCGTGGTTGGCGATCACCTGCAGGTGCTCATCCTGCGCATAGAGGGAAAGCCCACGACCCGCCATCAGCCGGGTGTGGCCGCCGCTGCTGCTCTGTACATCATCGGTTGCCACCACATCATGGTTGCGACCGGCGTACTGCAGTTGGGAAGCCGGGGTGGCACTGACCAGTCCCCCTTCCGCCGCCACGGCCACAAGCGGTGTACCTTCCCCGGGTGCGTTCGCATCTGGCCATTCGCGCAGGGCGCGCACAAGCTCCGCCATGCCTTCGTCCTCGCAGGCTGAGGCACCACGCGCGGCGGCCGCCTCACCCAGGCCCCGGAAGAGCTGGGTGCAGTCGTCCAGGAGTGCCAGCAGTTCCTGCCGGTCCAACTGCTCGCCCGACGCCATCTGGCGCGCGTAGGTGCTGAGCAGCACCCCGTGCGCAGCGCGCAGGGCCAGTGCGGCATCGGTCCGCAGTTCGGCACCTTCGCCGCGCGGCTGGGCGTGTCCGTCCCTGCGTGGCGTGCTCAAGTGGCCCAGGTTCAGTTCGCTGGCAAATGGACTGGCGGCCAGGCGCGTACGGACTTCACCTGAAGTGTTGTCCATCAACAGCTCGCCGTAGCCTTCGCCGCCATGCTCGCGCGACTGCATGCCTGCCAGCGCGCGGTTGCCGGGCAGGCCATGCTGGCCACTGAACCTTGGCGGCGCCTGGCGTCCGTTATGCAGCGCGCCCACCACCACGGGGCGATCAATATCTCCGTGCAGGAAGGCGACCAGCACTTCCTGGCCGACGCGTGGCAGAAACTGATACCCGAAGCCATCCCCAGCCCCAGGCCAGGACACACGCACCCAGGTCGAGGAGCGCTCGCTGGCCTCCGACGTGTCGGACGGGTGCTGGTCAGACTCCTGCCAGTGGAAACGGATGCGGATGCGCCCGAGTTCATCGGTATGGACCTCCTCGCCCGCAGGGCCCACCACGGTTGCGGTCTGCATGCCATGGACGGTGGGGCGATCGAACAGACCGGCGTAACGGGGTACCAGCGGTACGCCGGCGGCCACGGCGGTGAACCGCAGATAGTCGCCGTAACCGGCGGCCAGGTGTTCGCCGGCAATGGCCTCATCAACCGCAGGCGAACACAGCGCCACCTCCAGCAGGTTGTTACGCAGTTCGATGTGCGTGGACGTAGTGATGAAGGCGGAAGGCTGCCGTGCCGTATCCGCACTGGCGGATGGATCTTCGAGCACGAAGCTGCTGGCGATGGGAAGGTCGCTGGGCGGTCCCTCGCCATGGAACGTAGCGGCTTTCATCTCTTCGGCCTGCATGCGAAGGCGGGCGTACGCGCCCAGCTCGCGGTCGTGGTCGGCGTAGTACGGTGCAAGTGCCTGGTAGTCGCTCGGGGAGCGGCCGGCCTGATGGCTCCCACTGCCCTGCTCCACAACGGTTTCATCCCGGCCACGCAGCGCGCAGGCGGGACGATAGTCGTGGCTGGCCAGTGCGACGCTGTGCGTGGTGAGCTGGCTGACCCGTTGCCACTGGCTGATCCACTGCTGGCGGCCCGTTGATGCAGCGCCCGCCGCCAGGAGCTGCAGCGACCGGGGCGGCTCGTCTGGCAGGCTACCGGCATCGGTCAGGACCATGTGATGCCCACCGCTGTCGTCGCCGCCATCGAACCTGAAGAAGTACGTGATGCCCTCTTCGGCGAGCAAGCGGTCGATGAAATGCTGGTCACTTTCGTTGAACTGCACGCAGTAGGACCGCGGGCTGTAGTGCCGGTCGAGCAGAGTGCGATAGGAGAAACAGGCCCCGATGACGGGATTTCGGGCCATGTGCTCGTCAAGGATGGCAGCGACGATCTCTGGCACGGTCCGGTCCTGGAACACCCGGCAGGTACGGCGGCGATCGAGCATCGACAGGGCCGACTCCACCGTCAGCTCGACCGTCGAATAATGCCCGCTGCCGCCGCCCGCAACGATGCCTGACACCACGCCACACAGCCAGCGCCGCTGCTGGCCACCGGTGTCGATGCCGAACGCCACGATGCGTCCTTTCAGCGCATCGGTGTCAGCGGCGGCATCGTTGCCCCGGCAAAGGACATCCAGCCGGAAAGGTTCATTCAATGCGTCGCGGTAGCGGAGCGCATGCGGCCAGAGTGCAGGTGCCGGGGCCCGCCCAGGCCAGCGGATATCGATCCGGCGGCTTCGGGAATCCACGGGCACGCGCCCGGTCAGCAGCCGTCCATTCATGAATCACGTCCTTGGGAATGCGTCAATCAGCCGGGCTACACTCTGCCCGGCAGCGCACTACCAATGGTTGCATTCTTGTGGGACGCGGCCGGTTGCGACTCGGCCAGAGTCAGAAGCGATTCTGAGTGTCGCAATTGAACCGAGATTGTTTACGTGTCCATTGGCGACACACGCCATGGCACCTGGAGGCACAGGACGGACAGGGCCATTTGCGACTCACTCGGCGTGAAGGCGCGTGCCCGCACCTGAAAGGGAGCGATACCTAACGGCTGTGGACTTCCACGTCCAGCAGCAGGCCCTCGTGGATGTCCACCCAGCGTTCCACCACGCGGTCCAGTTCCTTCTGCGCCTCGTCCAGTTGCTCGGGGTTGAGCAGCGCGCGGGCGGTGTAGAGATCGGAGACGAGCTGTCGCAGGGTCGATTCCAGGATGGCGACCGACGGCCCTTCCAGCCCCGGCAACTGCAGCGCCGGGCTTTCGCCAAGGGTTCCGTACAGCGTGACCTGGAGCTTGCTCTGCATGATCGACTTCCCTGCGGGTGGACATGGGCAATCGTCATGTTTACCGCGTATTGGTGACAGGCGCATGTGCCCTGGCGTGATCGCCCCTGCTGCTGGATGGCTTGAGCCGCAGAGCGCCCCCGCCAGCGGGCCCAGTCCAGGCAGACGTTGCGCGCATCCGGATCGATGGCTATGTTCGGGCACGACTGCGCAGACAGCAGAAAATTTGTCGGTGCCGCTGCGAAACTCGCGAGGAGTACATGAAGGGAAAATGCTGACGTTCGGATTGTTCGTTTGAGTACGGAAATCCGTCAGTGTGGCCGTCCTTCCTGTGCAGTCTATCCAGTTGGATTTCCAGCTGCGTACTGTCCGATACCTGATCTCCGCACCGGCTGTCGCAATTGAACCAAGTGGCAGCGTGCTGCGTGACGCATCCGTTCCTTCTCACGCGCGAAGTTCAACGCCAGAAAAATGTAGGTGAAACAGCGAATTTCATAGCCTCCGGCGTATGCAATACTGCGGCGCGCTTTGATGGCTGTCGCGGATGCCCTTGGTGTTGCGCGCAGGCATGTGCACAAGATGGATTGCCACCGAAAACGGGTGGCCGGGTCGGCAAAGCCCGTCGAGATGCTGTACACGCTTGCCAGCCGGCGTCGCTTCGCGCGGCGCCGGCTGGCAATCCGTTCGCGTTCCATGGCGGGCGGTGCGTGGGGGCGCTTGCGCCCGCCGGATTCAGCATCTCCCGGTCTTTGCCGCCACGCACCGTCCGCCACCTCTTCCGGTGGCGCTGCCGTCTTCTCTGTACGGAGCACATACCATGAACGCAAAGCACGTCCCTTTTCCGGGTCGCAACCACGACGATCCGACCAGCACCAACGCCGACGACGCCGCGCTTGATCCCCATAGTTTCATTGCCAGTCTGCAACGCATCGGCGCAGGTGCCGGCAGCGATGGCCATCCTTGGCCCGAGCCCAATCTGGCGATCGGCCGGCGCATTCAGTTGTCCGATGGCGATTGCGCCCTGGCCGGGCTGCGTATCGTGCATGAGGTGATGCTGGCCGCCGAGCGCAGCCGCCAGAATGGCGGGCCGGAACATGATGTTGGCCCACGCGTGATGGAAGGCCTGATGATGGCCTGCCTGGAACTGGGTACGCATGCGGCCGAGCGGGTGCGGCCGCGGTAGTCAGGCGCTGGCGGAAGACTTGGGAGACGCCGGGCATGGCCCGGCGCTACCTGGCTGCGTGGGAGGTTTCATCCACGCGTGGCGTGGATCTACTCGCGGTTCGCCAGATCGTGCAGGTGCTGCGGCATTTCGTCCACGGTGCCGACTGTGTTGGTGGTGGTGAAGTACTGATGCCAGCCTGTGGAACTGATGCCGGCGATCAGTGCATCGGCGTCGGCGCGGTTGGCGCACTGCCAGACGGCGTAGAACTGTTCTGCGCTGCCATGCGGTACATCACGGGCGACGCGGCCCATTGCCAACGGCGTGATGCGCGCTGCGTCGAACTGCTGCATGCCGGCGCTGATGCGGGCGAAGAAGGCGTTGCGTTGCTCGGGCGGGAGTGCAGCCCAGGCGGGAGTTGCGGTGTAGTGCTCGATGAGGATGTGGGGCATTGGGGCCTTCCTTGGGTTGGTGGTGTTGGATCGTCCGCCGGGCATGGCCCGGCGCTACCGAAGGGAGCGTTGGGCGCGCTTGCGGATGTACGCGTTTGCTGCGCTGCTGTGTTCGCGCTGCCAGCGCGCGCAGAGGTCGCGCACCCACTCGGGTTGTGTCTTGCTGGCATCGTTGAGCCAGTTGCCCACCGAGTCCTGCACGTAGCGCTCGGGGTCGTTCGCCAGGGCTTCCAGCAGCGGCAGTGCGTGTTGCGGTTGTTGCTTGAAGAGGGCGATGTGGCTGGCCCAGACGCCGCGCGGGCGCAGTGCTTCGCAGGCGAAGCGGCGCAGGTAGGGCGAGGCTTCATGCGCCCACGGCAGCAGCAGTTGCAGCGCCTGCTGTGGCGCCGCCACGAGATCGGTACGCACTGCCAGCCACGCCCATTCGCGTACGCCGAAGTGCGCGTCATCGGCCAGTGGCTGCATCGCCTGCAGTTTCCCGGCCAGCGCCAGCGTGGCATCACTGCCGATGAGGTAGCAGGCCCAACCGCGTACGGTGTCCGAGGGATGCAACTGCCAGCGCGCGGGGTCGCCCTGCCCTGCTTCGCGCAGCAGTGTTGCCGCCAGCGCCATGCGTTGGGTGATGCCCTTGCTGGCGGCAGCGCGCATGCGCTGCACGGCGGCGTCCGGCAGCGCCGCAACCGCGTGCAGCAGCGTTGCGAAATCCACGGCAAGACATTCGGCCAGATGCGTGCTGGCCGCCTCGCCGATATCCAATTCGTGCCTCCGCGCGGCGCTGATGGCAGCGCTCATGGCGTGGACTCGCGCCCACCGTCGGTGTGCAGCCAGACCTTGCCCAGCAGCTGCGAAAGCTGCGCCTGTTCGGTGGCATCCAGGCCATTGAACAGTCCACCGATCCACTGCGTGTGCTGGTTGAACAGTTCCTCGGCCAGGCGCTTGCCGCGGGCGGTCAGCACGATCTGCAGGCGGCGCCCGTCTTCGGCATCGTGCCTGCGCTGCAGCAGGCCCTCACGCTGCAGGCCGTCCAGCAGGCCGCTGATGGTGGCGCGGGTGACGCCTGCGCGTTCGGCCAGTTCATGCGGGGGCAGCGTGCCGCCCGCGCCATGCAGCAGGAACAGCACGATGAAACGGCCTTCGCTGAGGCCGTGCGGGGCGAGACGGGTGGCGCAGTCGCGGTCGATGGCGGTGGACAGGGAAAGCAGCTGGAAGCACAGGCGCAGCTGCGCCAGGTTGGCGTGGCCGCGGCGGGCAGCCTCGTCGATGAGGGCGGTGTGTTTTGCTTCCAGCATTGCGGACACCTATGTGATTAGGCGGCTAATCATAATTTGGGCAGAAGCAGATTCCAAGCGGGGGGGCGTCATCCACGCATGGCGTGGATCTACTGTGTCGGGTTCATCCATGCGGCGTGCGGAACGCGCCCACAAAAAAACCCCGCCTTCCGGCGGGGTTTTTCATTACGTCGGGAACGCGTGGACTTAGAAGTCCATGCCGCCCATGCCACCCATGCCGCCCATGCCACCGGCGCCACCCATGGCCGGCTCGTCCTTCTTCGGAGCTTCGGCAACCATGGCTTCGGTGGTGATCATCAGGCCAGCGATCGAGGCAGCGTTCTGCAGCGCCGAACGGGTCACCTTGGTCGGGTCCAGGATGCCGAACTGCAGCATGTCGCCGAACTCGCCGGTGGCGGCGTTGTAGCCGAAGCTGCCGGTGCCTTCCTTGACCTTGTTGATGATGACCGACGGTTCTTCACCGGCGTTGGCCACGATTTCGCGCAGCGGGGCTTCCATCGCACGCAGGGCGATCTGGATGCCGTGGTTCTGGTCTTCGTTGGCGCCCTTCAGGCCAGCCAGCGAGGTGACCGCACGAACCAGGGCAACGCCGCCGCCCGGGACCACGCCTTCTTCAACGGCTGCACGGGTAGCGTGCAGGGCGTCGTCGACGCGATCCTTCTTTTCCTTCATTTCGATTTCGGTCGACGCGCCGACCTTGATCACGGCAACGCCGCCGGCCAGCTTGGCAACGCGTTCCTGCAGCTTCTCGCGGTCGTAATCCGAGGAGGTGTCCTGGATCTGGGTCTTGATCTGGCCGACGCGTGCGTCGACGGCAGCCTTGTCACCCACGCCATCGATGATGGTGGTGTTTTCCTTGGAAACCTGCACCTTCTTGGCGCGGCCCAGGTCCTTGATGGTGGCCTTTTCCAGCGACAGGCCAACTTCTTCGGAGATCACGGTGCCGCCGGTCAGCACGGCCATGTCTTCCAGCATCGCCTTGCGACGGTCGCCGAAGCCCGGAGCCTTGACGGCCACGACCTTGACGATGCCACGGATGGTGTTGACCACCAGGGTCGCCAGCGCTTCGCCTTCGACTTCTTCGGCAACGATCAGCAGCGGCTTGCCAGCCTTGGCGACGCCTTCCAGCACCGGCAGCAGGTCACGGACGTTGGAGATCTTCTTGTCGTGCAGCAGGATGAACGGGTCATCCAGGTCAGCGGTCTGCGACTGCTGGTTGTTGATGAAGTACGGGGACAGGTAGCCGCGGTCGAACTGCATGCCCTTGACCACGTCCAGCTCGTTGTCCAGGCCCGAGCCTTCCTCAACGGTGATCACGCCTTCCTTGCCGACTTCCTTCATCGCGTCAGCGATGATCTGGCCGATCGACTCGTCCGAGTTGGCCGAGATGGTACCGACCTGGGCAATTGCCTTGTCGTCGGCGGTCGGCTTGGAGATGTTCTTCAGCTCGGCAACGGCGGCCACGACGGCCTTGTCGATACCACGCTTCAGGTCCATCGGGTTCATGCCGGCGGCCACAGCCTTGGCGCCTTCGCGGATCAGGGCCTGGGCCAGCACGGTGGCGGTGGTGGTGCCGTCGCCAGCGTCGTCGTTGGTGCGCGAAGCAACTTCCTTCACCATCTGCGCGCCCATGTTCTCGAACTTGTCAGCCAGTTCGATTTCCTTGGCGACGGAGACGCCGTCCTTGGTGATGGTCGGGGCGCCGAAGCTCTTTTCCAGCACGACGTTGCGGCCCTTCGGGCCCAGAGTGGCCTTGACGGCATTGGCGAGAACGTTGACGCCGCGCACCATGCGCGAACGGGCGTCTTCACCGAAACGAATATCCTTGGCAGCCATTGCGATTACCTCGATGTTTGCGCCGGGCCAGGCCCGGCGACGAAAAGGGATGTCTTACAGGAAAGCAGGTCGCGCCGAGGCTCAGCCGATGATGGCGAGCACGTCGTCTTCGCGCAGGACCTTGTACTCGACGCCTTCGCTCTTGTACGAGCTGCCGGCGTACTGGCCGTAGATGACCTTGTCGCCAACCTTCAGCGACGGGGCGCGCACGGTGCCGTTGTCCAGGGCCTTGCCCGGGCCGACGGCGACGACTTCACCCTTGGTGGACTTTTCCTTGGCCGAATCCGGAATGACGATGCCACCGGCGGAGATTTCGTCGGCTTCGATCGGCTTGACCACAACGCGGTCGTGCAGCGGCTTGATGCTCATGAGAGACCTCTTAAGTTATTGATTGGTCTGAAAAAGTCTGGCGATGTTAGCACTCACCCCAGGTGACTGCCAGCATTGCTCGTGAAAAAGCCCGACAGGTCGGGAGCAGGACAGAGATGGAGCTGCCCCCGGGCCTTTCAAGCCCCGTGACGGAAAATTTTTCGACCGTGCGCTGCGGCGACGGACAGACGGGGGCCAGGGCCGGTTCCCGCAATTTTGGTGAACTGCGTCGCAGTGTCAGATATCTGACGTTCAGTTACGATAAAGTGTCACGCGTTCGGCCTTAGGCTCGCCCGGCATTCCCAATCACAAGGAGTAGTCGATGCGATTGCTGTCCCCGCTCGCCGCCGCCTGCCTGCTGGCGCTGGCCGCCGCGCCGGCCCAGGCCGAGGTCTTCATCAACGAACTGCACTACGACGACAGCACCCCGGCCGGTGACGTCGGCGAAGCCATCGAAGTGGTCGCCACCGCGGGCGAGGACCTGTCCGGCTACCGCCTGTACCTGTACAACGGCGCCAACGCCTCGGCGGCCGTGGTCTACGACAACAAGCCGGTACCGGCCGGCACCGCCGCCGGCTGCGGCAGTGCCACCCTTGCGGTGGTTACCTACCCGACCAACGGCCTCCAGAACGGCCCCAACGACGGCATCGCCCTGGTCGACGCCAGCGGCAAGGTGGTCCAGTTCCTCAGCTACGAAGGCGCGATCACCGCCTCCGGTGGCCCCGCCGCCGGCATGACCAGCCAGAACATCCCGGTTGCCGAAACCAACAGCACCGCCCCGGGCACCTCGCTGCAGCTGACCGGCAGCGGCAGCCAGTACGCCCACTTCACCTGGGCCGAATCGGCCGGTGAAACCTTCGGCCGCTGCAACAACAACCAGACCTTCAACGGCGGTGGCGGTACCCCGGGCGGCCCGAACACGCCGCCGTCGGTCACCACCACCACCCCGGCGCAGGGCAGCAGCACCTTCCCGGCCGCGGCCGACCTGGAAGTGGTGTTCAGCGAGACGGTGACCCTGGCCAGCGGCGCCTTCGCCCTGAGCTGCGGCAAATCCGGCAGCGTGCCGCTGACCTGGCCGGGCAGCGGCAAGACCGTGAAGCTGTCGACCAACACCGCCCTGGTGGCCGGTGAGGCCTGCCGCTTCGACATCCGCGCCGCGCGCATCACCGACAACCAGGGCGCGCACCCGGCCGCTGACAGCCGCATCGCCTTCACCGTGGCCAGCACCACCGGCAACCCGGACCCGGGTAATCCGGACCCCGGCAATCCCGGCAACCCGGGCACCCCGGAGGGCTACTACTCCAAGGTGAACACCTCCAGCCCCAGCCAGCTGCGCTGCTCGCTGCACGAGACCATCAAGGGCCACACCGCCTACCCGTACAGCGGCTCGGGCACCAGCACCTGGACCATCCTGGAAATTGCCGACGAAGACCCGAACAACAGCGGCAAGATCCTCGACGCCTACCGCAACCACAGCTACACCAAGGTGAGCAGCCGTGCGGGCACGGGCAGCGGCCTGACCTACAACCGCGAGCACACCTGGCCGAACTCGCTGGGCTTTGCCAGCACCACCGGCGACAAGGGCCTGCCGTACGCCCCGTACACCGACACCCACATGCTGTACCTGACCGATGCGCAGTGGAATGCCGACCGCGGCAACAAGCCGTTCGGCAAGTGCGATGCCAACTGCGGCGAGCGCGCCACTGAGGCCAACAACGGCCAGGGCGGCGGCAGCGGCGGTTACCCGGGCAATTCCAACTGGGTGCGTACCCCCGACGGCAACACCGGCACCTTCGAGGTGTGGGGCAAGCGCAAGGGCGACATGGCGCGTGCGGTGATGTACATGGCCATCCGCTATGAAGGCGGCAAGGATGCGGCCACCGGCCAGTCCGAACCGGACCTGGAGCTGACCGACGACCGCAGCAAGATCGTCAAGACCAGCCGCTCGCCAGCCTACATGGGCCTGCTGTCGACCCTGATCGACTGGCACCTGTCCGACCCGCCGGATGCCGCCGAACGTGCCCGTAATGACGTGATCTACTCGTTCCAGGGCAACCGCAACCCGTTCATCGACCACCCGGAATGGGCCACCCCGGCCCTGTTCACCTCGGCAAAACCGACCAGCTGCCAGCTGGCCAACTGACCGCGCAACGCAGCGGTCCATGCCGCCGCCGGGCCCAGACCCGGCGGCGGCCCTATACTCGGCGGTCATGTCGACCGTCGATCCCGTCCTGCTGCTGTTGACCACCTGCCCCGACCGGGCCAGTGCCGAGCGCATCGCGCACGCGCTGGTCAGCGAGCGCCTGGCTGCGTGCGTCACCCGGCTGGAGGGGGCACAGTCGACCTACCGCTGGCAGGGCGACGTCACCACCGACGCCGAACTGCAGTTGCTGGTGAAGACCACGGCGAGCCGCGTCGATGACGCGATCGCCCGCATCGTCGAACTGCATCCGTATGAACTCCCGGAGTGCATCGCGGTCGAAACCCGGGCCGGCCTGCCGGCGTATCTGGACTGGATCCGGGCACAGACCCGGGAGGACACCGATTGATGAAGTTGTTTGCTCGTGGCGCCGCACTGTGCGCCCTGCTCTGGCTGTCCCTGCCGGCCTTCGCGCTGGATGAGAAGGACCTGCTGCCGGTCGACCAGGCGTTCGCGCTGACCGCCAGTGCGCCCGAACGTGGCCAGATCCAACTGCAGTTCAAGATCGCCCCCGGCTATTACCTGTATCGCCACCGCACCAGCGTCAAGGCCGACCCGGCCTTCAATGCCGGTGCCCTGCAGATGCCGGCCGGCAACAAGCACCACGACGATTTCTTCGGCGAGGTGGAGACCTACCGCGAGCGCCTGCAGGCTACCCTGCCCGGCGCACCGACCGATGCGGCCGGCACCATCAGCCTGGAAGTGCGCTACCAGGGCTGCGCCGATGCCGGCGTGTGCTACCCGCCGCAGAAGCGCATCGTGCAGGTGGCCCTGCCCGGCGCCGGCGGCAAGGCCGCGCTGCCCACCGCGCGCGCCACCGGCGTGAGCCCGTTCAACAACCCGCTGGCCGGTAGCGGCGGTGGCCTGCGCCTGCCGGGCGCCAGCAACACCCAGGCCCTGCCGCTGCCGTCGGAACAGGCGTTCAGCTTCGATGCCATCGCCAGCGATGGCAACACCCTGCTGCTGCGTTTCACCCCCGCGCCGGGCTATTACCTGTACCGCGACCGCACCTCGCTGAAGCTGGAAGGCAGCACCGGCGTGCTGGCCGACAAGCCGCGCTGGCCGGCCGCGCAGTCGCACCGCGATGAGCACTTCGGCGATGTCTCGGTGTACTTCAACCAGGTGGAAGTGCCGCTGCCGCTGCGCCGCACCCGCACCGAGGCCGTGGACAGCACCCTGGTGGTGACCTTCCAGGGCTGCCAGACCGATGGCATCTGCTACCCGCCGATGACCCGCCGGGTGAAGCTGTCGATTCCGGCCGGCACGCTGACCGCCGCCGGCAATGGCACCGCCACTGCGGCGCCTGCCACGGCCAGCGACAGCCCGCGCGAGGAGGCCGATGGCACGCCGCGGCGCCTGCTGCCGACCGTGCCCAACGATGCCACCGGCGCTGCCGTTGACAGCGCCGCGGGCGGTGATGCGTTCGCCGCCGATGCGCAGCAGGACAATGCCAAGCGCACCAGGCCGCCGGGCAGCGTGCCGAAGACCGACAGTTCACTGCTGTGGGTGCTGCTGCTGGCCCTGGGCGGTGGCCTGGTACTGAACCTGATGCCCTGCGTGCTGCCGATCCTGTCGCTGAAGGTGCTGAGCCTGGCGCAGAGCGGTGAGAGCGCCGAGCGCGCCCGCAGCCATGCCATGTGGTACACGCTGGGCGTGCTGGTGGCCTTCGCCGTGATCGGCGCGCTGATGGTGGGCCTGCGCATGCTCGGCAATGCGGTGGGCATCGGCTTCCAGCTGCAGCACCCGGGTGTGGTGGCGGCGCTGGCCTACATCATGTTCGCCGTCGGCCTCAGCCTGTCCGGCGTGTTCACCATGGGCGGCGGCATCGGCAACCTGGGCCAGTCACTGGCCCGCCGCAGCGGCCCGGCCGGCGATTTCTTCACCGGCGTGCTGGCCTGCGTGGTCGGCAGCGCCTGCGTGGGTCCGTTCTTCGGCCCGGCCGTGGCTTACGCCTTCGTGGCACCGCCGATCGCGGCGATGCTGGTGTTCCTGTTCCTCGGCCTGGGCCTGGCCCTGCCGTTCCTGCTGATCGGCTTCGTGCCGGCCCTGGCCCGCCGCCTGCCCAAGCCCGGCCCGTGGATGGAAACGCTGAAGCACGTGCTGGCCTTCCCGATGTATGCCGCCGCGCTGTGGCTGCTGTGGGTGCTGGGCAAGCAGCGCGGCGTGGACGGCATGGCGCTGGCCCTGGGTGGCCTGCTGCTGCTGACTGCCGGCCTGTGGCTGTTCGAGACCAGCCGCTGGCGCAGCAAGCGTGGCGCCAGCCTGCTGGGCGTACTGCTCGCCCTGGCCGCGCTCGCCCCGGTGTGGGGCGTGACCCAGCTGGCCCCGCCGGCGCGTGCCGCCCAGGCCGCTAGTGACAACGTGGTGGAGTATTCGCCGCAGATGCTGGACCGCCTGCGTGCGGACAACCGCGTGGTGTTCGTGAACATGACCGCCGACTGGTGCGTGAGCTGCAAGGCCAACGAACGCGCGGTGCTGTCGCGCCCCGAGTTCAAGGAACTGCTCAAGCGCACCAACGCGGTGTACATGCGCGGCGACTACACCAACGTGGACCCGCAGATCACTGCATTCCTGGATGAGCACAAGGCCGTGGGCGTGCCGCTGTACGTGGTGTACGGCCCGGGCGCACCGCCGACCGTGCTGCCGACGCTGCTGACCCAGGCCCTGGTGGAAGAAGCGCTGCTGCGCACCGCCCGATGAATTGGCAACGGCCCGCACTGCTGTGGACAGCGGTGCTGGCCGCCGGCCTTGGCCTGTGGGCCGGGCATCGGTTGACGCCGGCGCCGGCGCCGGCGGCTTCGACGCCCGCTGATATGAAGTCTCCGATGCCTGTCCTTCGCGCCGGCGATGCGTTGCCGGCACTGGTACTGCCCGGCGTGGACGGGCAAGCACTGGATATCCGCCAGCGGTTCCGCGGGCGACCGCTGCTGGTGAATGTCTGGGCGAGCTGGTGCGGGCCCTGCATCGAGGAAATGCCCGAGCTGGCGCGCTTCGCCGACGCGCAGGGCACGCACGGCGTGCAGGTGCTGGGCCTGGCACTGGATACGCCGGAGGGCGTGGCTGATTTCCTGCAGCGGGTGCCGGTGGGCTACCCGATCGTGCTGGACACCCCGGGCCCACGCGATGCCAGCGTGCAGCTGGGCAATGCGCAGGGGCTGCTACCGTACAGCGTGTTGTTTGATGCGCAGGGGCGGATGGTGAAGGCCAAGCTGGGGCCGTTCGAGCACGGTGAGATTGCAGGCTGGGTGGAGTGAGGGTGTTGTTGCAGGGCTTGCAGCCCTGCACCTGCAGAAGCCGAAGCAAGAGCAACAGCAACAGCGGGCATTCCGTGGGATGGCGGGGCACTGTGGGTTTGCGGGGA
>NZ_JACVTT010000160.1:0-5423 GCF_016624665.1 Stenotrophomonas sp. S39
GGTGGTGGGTACCGATTCGAAGAAGGTGGTGGCCCAGCACAAGATCGCCGCCGAACAGCCGATGAACATCGCGCTGGACCCGGACGGCAAGCGCCTGTTCGTGACCGACCAGGGCTCGGCGATGATCCGCGACTACGTGACCAAGAGTAGCGAGGGCTTCGTCAGCAAGCACCCGGGCCAGCGCGTGCTGGTGCTCGACCGCAGCACCGGCAAGGAACTGGCCAGCCTCCCGACCGATGCCGGCCCGCTGGGCATCCTGCTGGACGCACCGCGCAAGCGCCTGTACGTGACCAACCGCGAAGGCGGCACGGTGACCGCGTATGACAGCGCCAGCTACAAGAAGGTGGCCAGCTATGCGGTGCCGACGCACCCGAACAGCCTGGCGCTGGATGCGAAGAACAACGTGCTGTTCGTGAGCATCAAGAACGGCGAGAAGGATGCCAAGGGCTCGGAAGAGAGCGTGGCGCGCATCCAGCTGTAAGGCGGTAGCGCCGGGAAATGCCTGGCGATGAAGGAATGGGTAGCGCCGGGCCATGCCCGGCGGTTTCCACGCGGCGTAGTGCCATTAATTACTCTCGCTGGGATCGCACTGCGCCAGACAGTTTCCACTGCGGCCCAGGATCGGTCGTACAGGCGAGTCGTGGCGCTGCACGCTCCAGACCATGTTGAGGCCATCGGCCGAAGACCCCGGATAGGCGAGCCAGGTTCCCCGCGCGTCCGGCGCAAGCTGGGAATCTGCACGGAACGCGCTTGCACAGTGACCGTAGAGGTAGGCTGCCCCCAAGGACGGCGGAGTTCGGGGATCCTCCCAGTCTGAGTACAGGCGGCTATGCAGCACAGGACAGAGCATGCCTTTATCTACGACAAGGGAGTAGCGTGATGTCTGATCGATGCGCGCCACGGCGTTGAACGATCGAGACCTTCGCAGCGCGGCCGTGCGTGGGGTTCGGTAGTAAACCGAAGCCCAAGGCCACAGCCGCGCTTGCTCGAGTCGAATTTCCATCATCTGCTCACCTACAGCAGCGGTGTCACTGGAGTGGGTGATAACGCCAGTACGGTCAAACAGGTAGTAATACTCGCGGCCCATGGCAGTGGGATCATCTGCGATGACAATGGATCTGAATGGCCATTCCGCAGCAGGGCTGTAGCTCAGCATGCCGGGCTCGATGGGATGATCCATACCAAGAGGTAGTCGCCAGATCGAACGGTCGTCCGGGAGGGGAATATGTCGATAGGGCTCATCTCCATCCCGTACGCAATGGAGCATCTGCCCATCACGATTGACGAAGGTGATGGCGGGCGTGCCAGGACACTCGATGCGTCGCGGAGGGCTCTTCAACTCACCTGCGGGCGCGTCAGAGGCCGCCGTTGACAGGAGTAGCAAGGAAAACAGAGCGTACTTCATGGGTAATGTCGATTCCTGCAGTTCAACGGCACACAAACCTTGAATGCGTTCTAGCGATTCGACTCATCGCTGCCGCACAGCGCAACGCACTTCCCTTTTCGGTCCCGCACCGGACGTTCTGGCTCGTCATGGCGTTGGAAGGTCCAGAAAAGCTCGCGCTTGCTGATTGGAAATCCTGGATACGTGTAATAAGTCTGCGGATCATGCTCGATCCCTGGGAAGCTGAAAGAGCGGCTTTCCGCATTGCCGCAGTGGCCGTTGACGTACGTCCCGGTGTTGTCGCCAGAGCGCCGGTCGCGCGGCCAGTTCGCAAACTCGGCTTCCTCCAGGATTGGGCAGAGCATGGCCTGCTCGACTATCAGTGCAAAGTACGACGGATCGTTAACCCTTTGCATGGGATCACGGTCCGTTCCTGCGTCGCCATTCTTGCCGGTAGGCATCCGGTAGTACACATTGGCAGTGGGCCAAACGCGCAACCCTGAGATGGTCATCTCCGCCATTCTTTCGCCGATTGCTTCTTCCTTGCTGGAGTCGATTACGGTGCCGTTGTGATCAAAAATGTAGTACGCATCCCTGCTGTGGCGCGCCGGCAGACTCATGATGACGATGGATCGAAAAGGCCAAGCATCAGCCCAACGGAAGTTGCTGGTCCCACGGGGAGGCTGTTCGATGCTCCCGAAGTTCAAGCTCCAATGCGCGCTGTCGTCTGGAGGGGTGACGTCCTTGTATGCATCCTCGCCTTCTTCGGGCTCGCACTGATACTGGCGGCCTCCAAGGAAGCTGACGGTTGCGGGTGGCTGTGGGCAGTTTTCGCCGATTGCTGTTGGAAGATCCTCAACCGGTGCTTGGATTGCGCCTGCAGATACGAGGGAAAGAAGCAGCATCATTTTCATGATTCGATGTATCCCAGCCTGATGTGAATGTGATGAAGCTTCCAGCTATTACAGTTAAGCCAGCCGGGCATGAGAAAAGACAAGCTGCTCTCATACAGCCATCAAAAGCCGGACAGCACTGCCAGCTCGATCTGTAATTGGTTGGCGCAGCCTTCATTCCTCCTGTGGGTGTTCGGCCTCATCCGGTTGCGCGCAGAGGGCCACACACTCCCCCTTTCTATTGAGAACCGGGCGCCGAGGTTCATCATGGCGTTGGAAACTCCAACGAAGATCGAGGCCGCCGGCCTTGAAGCCCGGGTAGGCGTAGTAGTGCGGATTGCGAATGTCGTCGTCGGGGAATCGTGATGGGATCCTGTATGAGTCTCCACAGTGTCCATTCACGAACTTTCCTGCGGGATAAGTCGAATCATCGAGGTGTGCCCATTCGCTGACGTAGCTTTCATCCAGCACAGGGCACAGCCTTCCCCCACTCAGGATCATTGCGAAGCCTGCAGCTGCACCGATTCGCTCTGTGGACCTGCGCGGTTCCATAGCCTCGCCAGCGGTGGGAAGTCGCATTCGGTAGTAGATCTTCGCGGTGGGCCACAGTCGGACGCCAGAGATCCGCACTTCCGTCATTCGATCACCAATTGCATCAGGCGCATTGGAATCGACCACGATCCCTTGCTGATCGAAGACGTAGTAGTACTCCACGTGATGCGCTGCAGGATTGTCACGCGAGATGATTGCTCGGAACGGCCAATCCTCTACAGGGTGGTAACTGCCAGTGCCACGAGGAGGCAGGTCTGCCGAGCCGAACGGGAGCATCCAGTGGGACTTTTCGTCCGGTGGAGTGACGTCGACGTAAGGATCCTGTCCCTCCTCCGGTCGGCACTCATAGATGCGGCCTTCCACAGTACGGATGGTAGCGGGTGGCTCCGGGCAGTTGATTGGGCCGATTGCACTGCCAGGAAGCCTCTCGAAATCCAAATGAAGGCCAGCGGCGGCTGCGAGAAAAACCATTCCGATGGGCGTCATGGTTGGTCGTTTCCTACACTGATATGAAGGTGATGCACATGGGTCGCATCAGTGCGAATGGCGAGATCGCGGGGCCGATCTGCTGCTCCAACGCCGAGCTCACCATAAGTCAGTGCCCATGGCCCGCCCAGCCAACCAGCTCCCCCTTGCGCTCGCGCATTGGCTATGTACTGATGAACTCTGTAAGAGAACTCGCGCATTCGCGTGCGCTCCGGTGACTCGCGCCTGCCATCGCCAAGCGGATTGGACTGTGCCGAATCCTCACTGTGGAAGTGAATCGAAACGAGCTGCGGTTGGTTGTTCTCGTCCATCACGGTTTTCTTGGCGTGTGTGAGATCTATCGCCGACGCATAGCGGTGTCTTGTCGAGCCGACGTGTGGACGCCAAGCTCCAGTGACCCGTGCATACGTTATGTCCAGGTCGTCCATCATCTTAAGCAGAAATTCCATCGTAGCTGGATGCGTGCGACGCAATGATTCGTCCGCCATCATGCGGTTATTGGGTTGTCCATTGTCTGCGAGGAAGGAGAGTCTGCCTCGTCCGCCAGTAGTCGACTGATGGTTGAACTCCACTTCTCGTCCACCGAAGGTCAGGAAGCGGCTGTGTGCAATGTCACCAGTACCGCTGCCGACATTCAATCCCTCACTGTAGAGGTCAGTTAATGCTTCCCGATAAGCGCTTCCTTGCACTATCGGGTGCTGGGTCCCATAGGTGCGTGAGGCATCGGCCCACAGTTGGAACGATATGAGGTGATTTCCGAGGTCAAGGGCGCTCTGCAGTTCCTGGCTTGAGTGAGCATCAGTGAACTTTAAGAAGTCCTGGTCATTCGGAATGCTGTCAGGCCCAGTTCCTCTTGTACGAAGAAGGCCGTTGGTGTTCAACGCCCGTATGGACAGGGTGCAGTCTGAACTCTGATTGACGTCAAGCTCTACTAAAGGTTGAACTTCGCGTCCGCTTTGCCCTCCGTCAGCCAACATGTGCTGCTGTATCTCAAACAACGCGTTTTCAGGGAAGTCTTCGGTCGGCTCTTTGATGTACAAGCGGTAGCGGCCGGCCCCCTCTACTCTGATAAGAATGGTGCCACTGCCAGGGGTGCGCTGAGCAATCTCGGGCGGATGTGGTGCAACTCTCCAAGTATCGGGAGTTTCAGTTGTGGCATGCACAATCACATAAGGCAGGATGGAGGCGGGAACGGTTTTGCCACCATTCTTCATCTGCAACTTGATCTTCGCGTAGTACACTTGATCCAACCGGCACACGCTCATCGTGACGCCGTCTCCGTCAACTTCGGTGTGAAAGGGGACTTGTAGCGCACCGATTGGTCGGTTCATTCGACGTAGTCCTGTGTCTTGTCAGATAGGGTCCATCTGCAGCGGTATTGCAACGGCGGGTGCGATCACGCGCACGCTCTTGTGAGCGTTTTCTTCATGTTGGAAGCTGCCGATCAGAACCCACGAGCCGTCGTCGCGCTGCACGTCCAATGAGAGCATCGCGGGACCTTCAAGCAACCACGTGCCCTCTGTCTCGAGGGCTGATGCGGCGCGGCGGGATAGCAGGCGGGTAGCCTCTCCATCAGCACCGGTGACGCCCGCTCGGGTTCGCCGCGGGCGTCGCGCAGGCGATAGCTCAAACCCTCTACGGGCGTCCCCAATGATGTGGAGAATCTCAGTTCGGTGATTCCGTGCGACGTCCGGTGCGTGTGCGTTTTCAAGGTGGGCCCTGCGTAAGTAAGGGTATGGGTAAGCGGGCTGGTATCAGCAACCGCAGTCGTCGTCTTCGTCCATCAGGGATTCTTCGATGCGCCAGCGACCCCGGCCGATGTAGGCCGTCACGCCAGTCGGCCTCTCAGTCGCGGCGGTAATACTGCGCCCGCTGTCATCGGTAACGCCCTGGGCCAACACGTCACCGTCAGCGGTGACAATCTTGTAGTACGTGCTGGGCCGCGCCCTTTGCTCCGCATCCACCACACGCAGCTTCCCGCGATATTTCAACCGTGGCGCAAGCTGCCTCGGCAACGGAGCGATGCCAGCATGATTGAACTCGCCCCCCAAGAACGCATGCTCACCCGCCTTGACCTTGAACTCACCCGGGCAGCTGAACGTGATGTT
>NZ_JACVTT010000161.1:0-5373 GCF_016624665.1 Stenotrophomonas sp. S39
CTACATTTCGCCCCCCGCCGCCCCCCCCCCCCCCCCCGCCCCCCCCGAGCGATCCAGGGAGGCGCTGAACCCGACCCGAAGCCAACAGGAACTTGCAGGAAGACCCGATCTGCAGCAGAGTGCGCGGCCCCCGCCCGCCCCCGGACCTCCCCATGCGCCTTGGCATCGACTTCGGTACCAGCAACTCCGCCGCCGCCATCGTCCGTGATGGACAGCTGCTGCCGATCCGCTTCGGTGACGCAGAGCAGTTCCGTACCAGCGTGTATTTCCCCGGCGTGGTGCCCGACCCGGACGACTTCCAGCTCGACGCCGGCCAGGAACACGAACTGCAGCAGATGATCGACAGCGCCGCCCGTGCCGCGCGCGCCGCCGGCCAGGAACGCACCCCGCAGGCACTGCGCCGCGAAGCCCTGCGCGCCCTGCGCCGCGAATGGATGGAAGCCCGCGCCGGCAAGGAACGCAGCGCCAGCGACCTGCTGCAGAACGCCATCTACGGCGATGACGCCCTGGAAGCCTATTTCGAGGAGCACGAAGGCAACCTGGTGCAGAGCCCGAAGTCGATGCTCGGCTACAACCTGCACCCGCGCGCGCGGCAGACCATCACCGGCATCGCCGCGCACATCCTCGAACACATCCGCCTGACCGCCAGTGCCCAGCTCGGCCAGCCGCTGCGCGCGGCCCTGCTCGGCCGCCCGGTGCAGTTCCGCAGCTCGATCGGCGCCGCCGGCAACGACCAGGCGCTGGACATCCTGCGCGAGGCCGCCACCCAGGCCGGCTTCGACCAGATCGACTTCCTCGAAGAACCAGCGGCGGCGGCCATGCATTACCACGCCGAAAGCCGCGAGCGGCACCAGGCCGTCATCGTCGACATCGGCGGCGGCACCACCGACATCGCCCACGCCGAAGTGGGCGGCGATGCCGCTCCGCGCATCCATCGCGCCTGGGGTATCGCCCGCGGCGGTACCGATATCGATCTGTCGCTGAGCCTGTCCAGCTACATGCCGCTGTTCGGCCGCGGCGTCACCCGCGTGCCCGCCCACCACTACGTGGAAGCGGCCACGGTGCAGGACATGACCCGCCAGCGCGACTTCCGCCAGCACAAGTACGACCACGTGGATGATCCGTGGGGTTCGCGCCTGCAGGCGCTGCAGGACACCGGCAACACCGCACGCCTGTACCGCGACGTCGAACGCGCCAAGATCGCCCTGAGCAGCAGCCCCAGCCACCGCAGCACCCTGGATTACATCGCCCGCGACCTGCATGCCGACAGCAGCACCGAAGGCCTGGCCACGGCCGCCTCGGGCTACCTGGCGCAGATCCGCGAGCTGCTGGCCCAGGTCCGCAGCGATATCGGCGGCGACCCGGATGCGGTGTTCCTGACCGGCGGCATGTCCCGCGCCGGCTACCTGCGGCAGGCGGCGGCCGAGGCCTTCCCGGGCGCCCGCATGGTCCATGGCGAGCCCTCGCTGGGCGTGGTCCAGGGCCTGGCGCTCGCGGCAGCCAGCCGGGATTAACAAAACGTTACGCGGAGTTTGCTACCCTCGGTAGGCTTGATAGGGCTCTACCTTCCGCCGGCTGCGCCGGTGTGTGTACCCGGGTAGGGCCCGGCCCGCTTGGCGGGCCTTGCGGCCATGCCTTCTGGCTCGTTCATGGTCCGCGTACTACCCGAGCCGCCATCGAGACCCGCTTTGGGCACCCGCCTGGCCCCTGTGGCCGCACAACCTGAAGAAGCACCTGCACCCATCGACTGCCGCCGTTGTGACGCGGTCTGTTGCCGGTTGCCCGTGCTGCTGCAGGCCGGCGACGACGTGCCCCCCCAGTATACCTCGCGCGACAGGCACGGCCGTGCCGTGATGGCGCGCAATGACGAGGGCTGGTGCGCGGCGATCGATCCCTATCACCTGCGCTGCACGATCTATTCGCAGCGCCCGGCGATCTGCCGCCAGTTTTCGATGGGTGGCGACGACTGCCGCCGCGAGCGGCAGGATTACCTGCGCCAGGCTGATGCCTGGTCGCTTTCCTCCCCTTCCACCTGACAGGAGCAACCATGCCCCGCAAGGCAAAGACCCCCGCGAAGGCTACCAACAGCATCCGCAGCGAACGCAAGGGCGCGGCCGCCAGCACCACGGTCAGCAGCGATTCGATTGCGTCCGATCTGGCCGCGTTCCGCAAGAGCGGTGGCAAGATCGAAGTGCTTGGCACCACCTGGGCGCTGAAGAAAGCCAGCTGACCCACCCTGACCGCGGCGGCGCTGCCGCCGCGGCCTGCCGGGCCGCGCTCAGCGGTCCAGGCTGACCCGCACGCTGCCCGAATGCGACTGGATGCGGATGTCACCATCGCCGCCGCCCAGCTTCGTATCAAGACTGCTGCCCGGCCCATAGCGCGGCCGCTCCACGGTGCCGGCATCACTGTTGATCGAGCCGGCGAAGCTGTTCACCGACAGCTGGGCCGAGACCTTGACCGGCAACCGCAGGTTGACCGAAGCACTGACCGACTCGACGTTGATGCGACCGCCCGGAGCCAGGCCCGACGTGGACAGGTCGATGCCGCCGGAGACCGTCTCCACCGCCAGGCGCTGGATGCGGCCGGCATCCACGCCGACCCGCCCGGACACCGTCTGCGCGCCGATATCCCCTGACACGCCCCCACCCGCCTCGATGCGGCCACTGACGGTGTTCACGTCCAGGCGCGGCGTCTGCAGCTTGGCGACGACGTTGCCGCTGACCGTGTTGAGCTTGCTGTCGCCACTGCGTCCGGCGGCATTGAGGTCGCCACTGACCGTATCGGCCTGCAGCCGGCGCACGTCGATGCCGCTGATGTCCTGGTCGGCACTGACCGTGCTCAGCAGCAGTTCCGAGGCACGCGGGACATTCAACACCAGGGTGGCCGTGCCGTTGGTGTGGCGCCGCGGGTATTCCACTTCCCAGCGCACGCGGTTGGCGCTCTTTTCCTGCCGCAGCTGCAGCCCATCGCCGAGGCTGCCGGTCAGCTGCACTTCGTTGCGGTCCCAGCCGCGCACGGTGACCTTGCCGGCCACGTTACTCAGCTCGATGCGGCCACCGCTGGCCAGGGTGTGGCGCTCATCCACGCGTGTATCGGCCAGGGCCAGGGCAGGCAGCAGCAGCAAGGCAGCGCAGAGCGGGAAAAGGGTTCGCATGGGGTCTCTCCTCAGGTTGTCAGTCCGGCCGCGGCGGCCTGCGCCGCCTGCCGGGTCAATTCGAGCCGCAGCGTATAGGTACGCTTGAGCTGTCCAAGCAGGTGCGGTGCGCGCGGATCCTGCGCCAGCGCGGCACGGATCTGTGCCGCGCTTTCATCCAGTTCGTGCAGGGCCGGCTGCCATTCCGCGGCGCGGGCACCGGGCAGCGATGCCACGGCCTGCTGGTACTGCTCGGTCATCGCCGCAGCCTGCAGCTGCAGCACCGATGGCGCAGGTGCCTGCCGCCACGGGGCCACCGCATACACTGCCAGGCCGGCGGCCAGCGCAGCACCTGCCGGCAGCCACCAGCGCCGCCGGGCACGGCGCGGCAGGGCCACGACGTTGCCGGGATGCTCCACCGCTGCCGGTGCCGCTTCGCGCGGTGGCAACTGCGCCGCCAGGCGTGCCCAGCCATCGGCCGGCGGCATGCGCTGCCCGGGCAATGCCCGCAACCGCGCCTGCAGCGCAGGGTCGTGGTCGTGGTCGTGGTCGTGGTCGGTTTCGTGGGTACTCATGTCATGTCTCCCAGACGCGCGCGCAACAGGCTGCGCGCGCGGTGCAACTGTGCCTTGGAACTGCCGACGGCCATCTGCAGCTGTTCGGCGATTTCCTGGTGTTTCCAGCCTTCGATGTCGTGCAGCACCAGCACCGCACGCGCCCGGGGTGGCAGCGTCGCCAGCGCGCGTTCCAGATCGCGCTCGGTGCCGGCGCAGCGATCGTGCACGGCCAGCTCCTGCAGGCCGCCATCGACCTCGTCCAGGCTGTCGTGGTCCGGCCCGGCGGCGCGGCCGCGCAGCTCCATCAGCGCTGCGTTGACGCCCAGCCGGTGCAGCCAGGTCGACAGGCTGCTTTCGAAGCGGAACCCCGGCAGCGCCTTCCAGGCCTGCAGGAAAGCTTCCTGCAGCGCATCCTCGGCGCGCGCCTGCTGGCCGCCGCACAGGCGCCACAACACCGCGAACACGCGCGGCGAATGGCGCCGGTAGAGCTGTTCGTAGGCCCCCATGTCGCCCGCCGCCGCGGCCCGCACCAGGGCGGGTTCGTCGACGGCGTCGGCGTCGGTGGTGGCAGGCAGCGCGGGCATGGTGGTGTCGAGCATATCGCTTGGATGCGGCGACCCTGGAAAAGGTTTAAGGCCGATTGAAGGCGGCGCCATTGCAACCTTTTCGATGCTGGCTGCATCCATGCAGGGTCCTTGCTGAAAATCCCCGGAGTCCCGCCATGTCCAGCTCCTCCTGCGCCGCCCTGCTGGTGATCGTCGCCTGCGTCGTGCTGCAGGCCCTGGACCTGTCGCTGCAGCTTCGCGCGGACAGCAGCCAGGCCTGCCTGCATCAGCATCGGCAGGCGGTGGTCTGCGTGGCCTGGCCAGGATCGGTCGAAACCCCGGCACGCGCCGGGTAACATCAAGGGCCGTTATCGCCACGTGTTGTCGCCCCATGATGTTGTCGCTGAAGGATCACCTGCCCGCCTGGAGCCATCCGTGGCTGAACTACATCGGCATCGCCCTGCAGATCGTGCTGGTGCTGGTGGTTGCCTGGCTGCTGCGGGTACTGGCCCGCCGCCTGATCCGCCGTTTCGCCGAGCACTACACGTTGCCGCCGGAGATGGCGATGGGCGCGCGTCGGATCACCAGTTTCGTGGTCTATTTCAGTGCGCTGCTGTACATCCTCAGCCTCTTGGGCGCGAAGCCATCGGTGCTGTGGACGGCCTTCACCGGTTTTGCCGCCGTGGGCGCGGTGGCGTTCTTCGCGGCGTGGAGCGTGCTGTCGAACATTTTCTGCACGCTGCTGATCTTCACCACCCGTCCGTTCCGCCTGCATGACTACATCGAGGTGCTGGAGAACGGCGAGAAGCCGGGCCTGAAGGGCCGGGTGATCGACGTGAACCTGATCTACACGACGCTGCAGGAAACGGGCAACGGCCACGAGGGCACGGTGCTGCAGCTGCCGAACAACCTGTTCTTCCAGCGCACGGTGCGGCGCTGGCGGGATCCCTCGCAGGCCCCGGGTGGCATCCAGGGCGACGGCTGAGAGGTTGAGGGTTTTTGCAGGGCTGCGCCCTGCACCTGCAGAGGCCAGAGCAAGAGCAGAAGCTGGCTTTCCGTGGGTTGGCGGGGCGGGTCCGGTTGAGGGGGACGCTGCAAGTACGTCCATGTAAGCTCGGTCGCCGCATCCATGCGG
>NZ_JACVTT010000162.1:0-5245 GCF_016624665.1 Stenotrophomonas sp. S39
GCGCCCCGGGGGGGGGGGGGGGGGGGCGGGGGCGGCGCCCCCCCCCGGCGAGCGCAGCGGTCGGTTTCAGGCCGGCCCAAGCCTTGCACCAGTGCGGTGCAGCCGCTATCATCAGCGGCCTAGGCAGTACCCCTGAAGGCGGCCTCCCATCGGGAGACCCGGTCCGGAAGGAGGGCTCGCAACACGCTTACGCAGCGCGTTGCAACCGGAATCCAGTCACCGGAGTCTTTCCGGAAAAAGGGGCCCAGCGGGCCCTTTGTCGTTTCCGGGGCGTCATGTTTCCCGCCGGCTGTGGCCGGCACCCAACCAAGAGATCAAGGCAGGCTGTGAGCGACAAGGCAACCGACATCGCGAATCTGCTCGCCCCGACCGTTGTGTCGCTGGGCCTGGAGCTGCTGGGCGTTGAGTATCTGCCGGCCCCCGGCGGTGCGACCCTGCGCCTTTACATCGACGTGCCGCTGGCTGAACAGCCCGAGCGCATCATCAACGTGGACGACTGCGAGCGCGTCAGCCGCGAAGTGTCCGCGCAGATGGACGTGGAAGACCCGATCAGCGGCAACTACACGCTGGAAGTGTCCTCGCCGGGCGTCGACCGTCCGCTGTTCAACCTGGAGCAGTTCGGCCGTCACCTGGGCGAAATGGCCAAGGTCACGCTGAAGCTGCCGCAGGACAACCGTCGTCGCCTGCAGGGCCGCATCGAAGCGACCGACGAGGCCGCGGACACCATCACCTTCATCGTCGACAAGACCGAAGTGGTCGTGTCGGCCGACAACATCGACAAGGCCCGGATCATGCCGGACTGGGTTGCCCTGGGCCTGGCCCCGAGCAAGCCGACCGGCCCGGCGCCGAAGCGTCCGAAGCCGGACAAGAATTCTTCTTCCAACGAGCCGGCGGCAAAAAAGCCGCGCGCGGAGTGAGCCAATGAGCAAGGAACTGTTGCTGGTAGTGGACGCGGTCGCCAACGAGAAGGGCGTGCCGCGTGAAGTGATCTTCGATGCGATCGAGGCCGCCCTGGCGTCCGCAGCGAAGAAGCGCTATCCCGACGAGGAAGTGCTGGCCCGCGTGGTCATCGACCACAAGGATGGCAGCTACGAAACCTTCCGCCGCTGGGAAGTGGTGGCCGATGACGTGGTCATGGAATCGCCGGACCGGCAGATCCGCCTGATGGACGCCATCGAAGAAGCCGAAGGCGTGGACGTCGGCGACTACATCGAAGAACAGATTGAAAACCCCGATTTCGGTCGCATCGCCGCCCAGGCCGCCAAGCAGGTCATCGTGCAGCGCGTGCGCGAAGCCGAGCGCCAGCAGGTCGTCGATGCGTGGAAGGATCGCGTCGGTGAGCTGATCACCGGTGTGGTCAAGCGCGCCGAGCGCGGCAACATCTACGTGGACCTGGGCGGCAACGCCGAAGGCTTCATCCCGAAGGACAAGGGCATTCCGCGCGACGTGCTGCGCGCCGGTGACCGCGTGCGCGGCTACCTGGCCGAAGTGCGTTCGGAACCGCGTGGCCCGCAGCTGTTCATCAGCCGCGCCGCCCCGGAATTCATGATCGAGCTGTTCAAGCTCGAAGTGCCGGAAGTCGGCCAGGGCCTGGTGGAAATCAAGGCCTGTGCCCGCGATCCGGGCGACCGCGCCAAGATCGCCGTGCTGGCCCACGATACCCGTACCGATCCGATCGGTGCCTGCATCGGCATGCGCGGTTCGCGCGTGCAGGCCGTGTCCAACGAGCTCAATGGCGAGCGCGTGGACATCGTGCTGTGGAACGACAGCCCGGCCAACTTCGTCATCAACGCGATGGCGCCGGCCGAAGTGCAGTCGATCATCGTCGATGAAGACAAGCACTCGATGGATCTGGCCGTGGCCGAAGACCGCCTGGCCCAGGCCATCGGCAAGGGCGGCCAGAACGTGCGCCTGGCCAGCCGCCTGACCGGTTGGCAGCTGAACGTGATGACCCAGGACCAGGTCACCGCCAAGTCCGAGGCCGAGCAGGCCTCGGCCCGCCAGCTGTTCATGGACAAGCTGGAAGTGGACGAGGAAATCGCCGGCATCCTGGTCAGCGAAGGCTTCGGCACGGTTGAAGAAATTGCATATGTGCCGGTCGGCGAACTGCTGGCCGTGGAAGGTTTCGACGAGGACATCGTCGAAGAGCTGCGCGCTCGTGCCCGCGATGCGCTGCTCAATGAGGCCCTGGCAGTCGAGGAAGGCCTTGAAGACGGCCAGCCGGCGCAGGACCTGCTGTCCCTTGAGGGCATGGACGAAGCCACCGCTTACGCGCTGGCCGGCCACGGCGTGCGCACCAGCGAGGAGCTTTCCGACCTGGCCGCCGACGAGGTCATGGACTTCGGCATCGAAGGGCTGGACCAGGAGCGCGCCGCGGCGCTGATCCTGGCCGCGCGTGCCGAGGAGATCGCCCGACTGGAACGCGGCGAATGAGCCGGCAATGAACAGGGCCCTGAGCCGATCAGGGCGTAGAATCCGCGCCACCTCCATCTGCGGGGGGGCGCCCACAAGATCATAGGATCCGAATGTCGCAGCAAACCACCATCCGCAAGCTTGCCGAACTGGTCAACACGCCGGTCGAGAAACTGCTGGAACAGCTGGCCGGTGCCGGCATGAAGTTCAGCGGTCCCGACCAGGTCGTGACCAGCACCGAGAAGGTGAAGCTCCTGGGCTTCCTTCGTCGTTCGCACGGCAAGCCCGAGCAGGCCCCGGAAGAGACTGATCAGTCTGCAAAGAAGATCACGCTCAACCGCCGGAAACAGCAGGAAGTGACGGTCAATTCCGGTCGCAGCAAGACGACCGTGAATGTCGAGGTGCGCCAGAAGCGTACCTACGTCAAGGATGGTGCGCGTGCCATGACGCCGGACGAAGAGCGTGCCGACATCCTGCGCAAGCTGGAAGAGTCGCGCGCCCGCAACCTCGCCGAACAGCAGGCCCTGGCCGAAAAGGATCGTCTGCGCGACGAAGCCATCGTCCGTGCCCGTGAGGAAGAAGTTGCCGCCAAGGAACGCGCCGAGGCCGAGAAGAAGGCTGCCGAGGAAGCTGCAGTGGCCGCCAAGGCCGCCGAGGCCCTGGCTGCCACCAAGCCCAAGCGTGCGCCGATCGACGAAACCGCGCCGCGCCCGCCGCGTACCCCGGCTGCCGCTCCGGCCGCACCGCGTGGTGCACCGCCGGCGCCGCCGCGCAGCGACGACCGCAACAACCGCAGCGCGCCGCGCAACGAGCGTGGCCCGGGCGATCGCTTCGCCGGCCAGATGCACCTGTCGGCTGCCGACCGCGCGCGTCGTGGCAACAGCAACAACAGCAACAACCGTGGTCGTCCGGGTGGCCGCAACCAGAGTGGCGGCCGTCGCGACATGTCGCGCGGTGGCAACAATGCCGGTCCGCACGGCTTCGAGCGTCCGACCGCACCGGTCGTGCGTGAAGTGGCGATCGGCGAAACCATCACCGTGGCCGACCTGGCGCAGAAGCTCGCGCTGAAGGGCGGCGAGGTGGTGAAGGCGCTGTTCAAGATGGGCGTGATGGCCACCATCACCCAGTCCATCGACCACGACACCGCCGCGCTGGTGACCGAAGAACTCGGCCACAAGGCGATCCGTGCCAATGACAACGACGCCGAAGACGCACTGCTGGCCTCGACCGGTGAAAACCAGGGCGAAGCCGTGCAGCGCCCGCCGGTGGTCACCATCATGGGCCACGTCGACCACGGCAAGACCTCGCTGCTGGATTACATCCGCCGCACCAAGGTCGCCCACGGCGAAGCCGGTGGCATCACCCAGCACATCGGTGCGTACCACGTTGATACGCCGAAGGGCGTCATCAGCTTCCTGGATACCCCGGGCCATGCCGCGTTCACCTCGATGCGTGCCCGCGGTGCCAAGCTGACCGATATCGTGGTGCTGGTGGTTGCCGCCGACGACGGCGTCATGCCGCAGACCAAGGAAGCGATCCAGCACGCCCGCTCGGCGGGTGTGCCGCTGATCGTGGCCATCAACAAGATCGACAAGTCCGGCGCCGACCCGATGCGGGTCAAGAACGAGCTGCTCTCCGAGCAGGTCGTGGCCGAAGACTTCGGTGGTGACATCCAGATGGTGGAGATCTCGGCCAAGACCGGCCTGGGCATCGACGACCTGCTGGACGCCGTCTCGGTCCAGGCTGAACTGCTGGAACTGAAGGCCGTCGACGAAGGCCGCGCCGCAGGCGTGGTGATCGAATCGTCGCTGGACAAGGGCCGTGGCCCGGTTGCGACGGTGCTGGTGCAGCAGGGCCGCCTGAAGAAGGGCGACTACCTGGTGTGCGGCATCCAGTACGGCCGCGTGCGTGCGCTGTTCGACGAAACCGGCAAGCAGCCGGAGTTCGCTGGCCCGTCCATCCCGGTGCAGGTCCTGGGCCTGTCCGGCGTGCCGGAAGCCGGTGACGACTTCGTGGTCGTCGAGGACGAGCGCCTGGCCAAGGACGTTGCCCAGCAGCGTGAGACCAAGCGCCGTGAATCGCGCCTGGTCGCCACCGCTGGCAGCCGTATGGAAGACATCATGGCGACCCTGGGCAAGGGCGAGGGCCAGCAGGTCCTCAACCTGGTCATCAAGGCCGACGTGCAGGGTTCGGTGCAGGCCCTGAGCCAGGCACTGGTCGCGCTGTCCAACGAAGACATCCGCATCAACGTGATCCACTCCGGCGTGGGCGGCATCACCGAGTCGGACGCCAATTCGGCCGCCGCTTCGAAGGCCACCGTCATCGGCTTCAACGTGCGTGCGGATGCTTCGGCCCGTCGCATCATCGAATCCAACGGCGTGGACCTGCGTTACTTCTCGATCATCTATGACGTGATCGACCAGGTGAAGCAGGTGGCTTCCGGTCTGCTGGGCGTGGAGATCCGCGAAGAGATCATCGGTATCGCCGAAGTCCGCGACGTGTTCCGCAGCTCCAAGCTGGGCGCCGTTGCCGGTTCGATGGTCATCGAGGGTGTGGTCAAGCGCAACAAGCCGATCCGCGTGCTGCGCGACAGCGTGGTGATCTTCGAGGGCGAGCTGGAATCGCTGCGCCGCTTCAAGGAAAACGTCGAGGAAGTCCGCAACGGTACCGAATGCGGTATCGCGGTGAAGGCCTACAACGACGTCAAGCCGGGTGACCAGATCGAGTGCTTCGAGCGTATCGAAGTGCCGCGCACCCTGTAATGCTGCAAGGTGGCCCGACCAACGGTCGGGTACCCTGTAGATGTAGCGCCCGACCGTTGGTCGGGGGGCCA
>NZ_JACVTT010000163.1:0-4980 GCF_016624665.1 Stenotrophomonas sp. S39
CCGGTGGGGGGGCCGTGGGCGCGCCCCCCCCCCCCGCCCGCGGGGCCGGCCCCGCCGCTACCGGTATCACCGGGCATGCGCGTTGCCCAAGGGAATGCCGGGCCATGCCCGTTTCCCCAAGGTAGCGCCGGGCCATGCCCGGCGGAATCCTGAAGGGTTAAGCGGCTGTCTCATCCAATGAGACCCGCTGTCCGTAGGTTTCCTCAATGGAAACCATCCGCAAGCTGGCCATCCTGGCCGACGCCGCCAAGTACGACGCCTCCTGCGCCTCCAGCGGCGCGGGCAAGCGTGATTCGCGCGCCAGCGGCGGCATCGGCAGCACCGAAGGCATGGGCATCTGCCACAGCTACACGCCCGATGGCCGTTGTGTGTCGCTGCTGAAGATCCTGCTGACCAACTTCTGCATCTACGACTGCGCCTACTGCGTGAACCGCGTGTCCAGCAACGTGCCGCGGGCGCGCTTCAGCGTGGACGAAGTGGTCGCGCTGACCCTGGACTTCTACAAGCGCAACTACATCGAGGGCCTGTTTCTTTCCAGCGGCATCATCCGCAATGCCGACTACACCATGGAACAGATGGTGGAAGTGGCGCGGCAGCTGCGCGAGGAACACCGCTACGCCGGTTACATCCACCTCAAGACCATTCCCGAGGCCTCGCCCGAGCTGCTGGCCAGTGCCGGGCGCTATGCCGACCGGCTGTCGATCAACGTGGAGCTGCCGACCGAGGCCGGCCTGAGCGCGCTGGCGCCGGAAAAGACCGTGCAGTCGATCCGTGGCGCGATGGGCGAGCTGCGCTGGCGCATCGAGGAGGCCAAGGAGGCACGCAAGGCGCCGGCCGTGGTTGCGCCGGCGGCCACCCGCAGCGCGCGCCCTCGCCCGCCGCGCTTCGCCCCGGCCGGGCAAAGCACGCAGATGATTGTCGGCGCCGACGGGGCCAACGACCAGCAGATCCTGGCCAGCGCCGATGCCCTGTATGGCAACTACCGCATGCGCCGGGTCTACTACTCGGCCTTCAGCCCCATTCCCGATGCCAGTCGCCAGCTGCCCCTGCAGCCGCCACCCCTGCAGCGCGAGCACCGCCTGTACCAGGCCGACTGGCTGCTGCGTTTCTACGGCTATGGCGTGGAGGAGATCACCGACACCACCCAGGACGGCATGCTGGACCTGGACATCGACCCGAAGATGGCCTGGGCGATCCGCCACCCCGAGCGTTTCCCGGTGGATCTGAACCGCGCGCCGAAGGAACTGCTGCTGCGCGTGCCCGGGCTGGGCGTGCGCAACGTGAAGCGGGTGCTGATGGCGCGCCGGCATGGCCGCCTGCGGGTGGCCGACGTGGCCCGGCTGAAGGCACCGATGAGCAAGCTTCTGCCGTTCGTGCTGCTGGCCGACCACCACCCGCACAAGGCGCTGGATGATCCGGCGGCGTTGCGCGCGCAACTGGCCCCGCCACCGCGCCAGGGCTCGTTGTTCGATGCACCGCCCGCCGCCTGACGCGCAGCGCTGGTCACTGCGGGTGGACCCGCCGTGGTCGCTGGAGGCCTGGCGGGATGCCGCGCGCGAGGCCCTGCTGCGCGGCGTGGCACCGGCGCAGCTGGACTGGCTGGAAGGCAGCGATGCCTCGCTGCTGGATGCACCTTCCGTGCAGAGTGCCGCCCTGCCCGCCGACGCCAGCGCGCCCAACGTGCCACGCGACTTCATGGAGCTGGCGGCGACCTGCCTGTGCCACCGCGAGCCGCAGCGCCTGGCCCTGCTGTACCGGCTGCTGTGGCGCATCGCCCATGGCGAACGCAGCGTGCTGTCCAATCCGGCCGATGCCGACGTGCTGCGGGCGATGGCCCTGGCCCAGGCGGTGCGCCGCGACACCCACAAGATGAAGGCCTTCGTGCGCTTCCGCGAGGTGCCCGGCCAGGCCGATGCCTTCATTGCCTGGTTCGAGCCGGACCACAACATCGTCGAGCGGGTCGCGCCGTTCTTCGCGCGACGCTTCGCTGGCATGCGCTGGGCCATCCTCACCCCCGGCCGCAGCGTGCACTGGGATGGCCAGGCGCTGGCGTTCGGGCCCGGCGCCCGCCGCGAAGATGCGCCGGCCGAGGATGCGCGCGAATCGCTGTGGCAGACCTACTATGCCAGCATCTTCAACCCGGCCCGGTTGAACACCCGGATGATGCTGCAGGAGATGCCGGCGCGGTACTGGCGGCACCTGCCGGAGGCACAGCTGCTGCCCGGGCTGGTGCGCGATGCCGCCGATCGCGTGCAGGAAATGCACGACCGGCCCGCGCAGGCACCGCAGCGGAAGATTCCGCAGCGGCCGGCGCTGGCACCGTCCGCCTCCGGCGCCGACAGCCTAGAGGCACTGCGCGCGCAGGCCGCTGGCTGCCGGCAGTGCCCGCTGTGGGAGCCGGCCACCCAGGTGGTGTTCGGCCAGGGCCCGGCCGATGCGCGGGTGATGGTGATCGGCGAGCAACCCGGCGATACCGAGGACCTGTGTGGCCGGCCCTTTGCCGGGCCGGCCGGCCAGCTGCTGGACCGTGCCCTGGCCGAACTCGGCATCGACCGCGCCACGCTGTACCTGACCAATGCGGTCAAGCATTTCCACCACGAGCGGCGCGGCAAGGTCCGCCTGCACAAGCGGCCGGAAAGCCGCCATGTGCGCGCCTGCCAACCGTGGTTGCTGGGCGAGATCGCGCGGGTGCGGCCGCAGCTCATCGTCTGCCTGGGCGCCACGGCCGCCGCGTCGGTGTTCGGCGCGGGTTTCCAGCTGTCGCGCGACCGCGGGCGCTGGCACACGCTGGAAGACGGCACCCGCGGCTACGCCACCGTGCACCCGGCGTGGGTATTGCGGCAGGGCGATGACGTGCGACGCGAAGAGGCCTACCGGCTGTTCCGCGATGACCTGCGCCGTGTGCGGGAGGACGACGCGGAATCCGCCGGGAATGGCCCGGCGCTGCCACCGACGTCCGACCGGTAGCGCCGGGCCACGCCCGGCGCGCGAAGCGGCTTGTCAGGCGGCGTCGGGCTGGTTTTCCGGGCGGGCGCGGTCGAAGGCGTCCAGTGCCAGGCAGGCGGCCTCGATGCGGCGCAGGGTCGGGTACGGGGCCAGGTCCAGACCGAAGCGGTGCGCGTTGTACAGCTGCGGCAGCAGGCAGATGTCGGCCAGGCCGGGGCGGTCGCCGTGGCAGAAGATGCCGGTATCGGCACTGCCCGCGAGCATCGACTCCATCGCCGCAAAGCCGTCGGCCATCCAGTGCAGGGTCCACTGCGTGCGTGCGTCGGCCGGTGCTTCCAGGCGGCGTTCGAGGTACTGCATCACCCGCAGGTTGTTGATCGGATGGATATCGCAGGCCACCAGCTGGGCCAGTGCCCGCACCCGCGCGCGGCCGACCGCATCGGCCGGCAGCAGCGGCACCTGCGGGAAGCGCTCGTCGAGGTACTCGAGGATCGCCAGCGACTGGGTGAAGGTGTGCCCCTCATGCAGCAGCGCCGGCACCAGCTGCTGCGGGTTGAGCGCGGCATAGGCGTCGGCATGCTGCTCGCCTCCGTCACGCACCAGGTGCACCGGCCGGCCCTCCCAGGCCAGGCCCTTCAGGAACAGGCCGATGCGCACGCGGTAGGCGGCGCTGGATCGCCAGTAGGTGTACAGCACGAGGCCGTCGTCAACCAGGATGTCCATCGCCGCCTCCATGCTCAGGGTCTGGCCGCCTGTTCAATGCGCTGTTCGATCGCACCGAAGATGCTGTTGCCGGCGGCGTCGAGCATCTCGATACGCACCACGTCACCGAAGGACATGAAGGGCGTGCTCGGCTTGCCGTCGCGCAGGGTTTCCACGGTGCGCTGCTCGGCGAAGCAGGAGGCACCCTTGCTGGTGTCCTCGTTGGCGATGGTGCCCGAGCCGACGATGGTACCGGCGCCCAGCGGACGGGTTTTCGCCGCGTGCGCGACCAGCTGGGCGAAGTTGAACTGCATGTCCACGCCCGCTTCCGGCGCACCGAACCACTGGCCATTGATGTGGGTCAGCAGCGGCAGGTGCACCTTGCTGTCCTGCCAGGCGGTGCCCAGTTCATCGGGGGTGACGAACACCGGCGACAAGGCCGAGCGCGGCTTGGACTGCAGGAAACCGAAACCCTTGGCCAGTTCGCCGGGGATCAGGTTGCGCAGCGAGACATCGTTGACCAGGCCGACCAGCTGGATGTGGCCAGCGGCCTGTTCCGGGGTGGCGGCCATCGGCACGTCGTCGGTGATGACCACGATCTCGGCTTCCAGGTCGATGCCGTACTCCTCGCTGACCACCTTGACCGCATCGCGCGGGCCATAAAAGCCGGCGCTGGTGGCCTGGTACATCAGCGGATCGGTGTAGAAGCTTTCCGGCACCTCGGCGCCACGGGCGCGGCGCACGCGCTCGACGTGCGGCAGGTAGGCGCTGCCATCAACGAATTCGTAGGCACGCGGCATCGGCGCGGCCAGCGCCTGCGGGTCGAGGTCGAAGACGCCATCGGCGTCGCCGGCGTTCAGCGATTCGTACAGGGCGTTCAGGCGCGGGGCGATGTGGCTCCAGTCCTCCAGGGCCTGCTGCAGGGTGGCGGCAATGCCGGTGGCGCGCACGCCGTGGCGCAGGTCACGCGAGACGACGATCAGGGTGCCGTCGCGGCCGCCTTCCTTCAAAGAACCAAGCTTCATGGGTGGGTGTCCGGAGTCGTGGGCAAACAAGTTTCAAGTGTAATCAAATGCGCGGTGTAGCCAAGCTGCAGCGCGGCATCGGCCCACCCTACCGTAGTGGGGCGGTCGGCAGGGCTTGCAGCCCTGCACCTGCAGAGGCAAAAGCCGAAGCAAGATCAAAAGCGGGGCTGGTTTTCTGCTGGTTGGGCGAGGCGGGTCCGGTGGCAGGGGCGTGAGCCGCCCACCCACACCGCCCCACCCCCGACAAAATCCTGCGGCGGCTGTTGGTGGGTGGGCCCCCGGGGGGGGGGCCAAGCGGAGAGAAAAA
>NZ_JACVTT010000164.1:0-4932 GCF_016624665.1 Stenotrophomonas sp. S39
CCCCCCCCCCCCCCGCCCCCCCCCCCCCCCCCCCCCCCCCCCCCCCCCCCGGCGGATTGCCCGCCACACGCCACCGCGCCGCACGCGGTAGCATTCGCTTCCCCCCGCGTCCCTCCGTTGCCCGCCGATGCGCCTGCTGCTGGTCGAAGACAATCCGGATCTGGCCGATGCCATCATCCGCCGCATGCGCCGCAGCGGGCACGCAGTGGATTGGCAGGCCGACGGCCTGGCCGCCGCCAGCGTGCTGCGCTACCAGAGCTTCGACCTGGTGGTGCTGGATATCGGCCTGCCCAAGCTGGATGGCCTGCGCGTGCTGGCCGGCATGCGCGAGCGCGGCGACAGCACGCCGGTGTTGATGCTGACCGCGCGCGATGGCATCGAGGACCGCGTGCAGGCACTGGATGTCGGTGCAGACGATTACCTCGGGAAGCCCTTCGACTTCCGCGAATTCGAAGCGCGCTGCCGTGTGCTGCTGCGCCGTGCACGCGGCCAGGCCAGCGAAGTGGTGCAGGTGGGCGGCTTCCAGTTCGACAACGCTGCGCACCGCGTCAGCGTCGACGGCGAACCGATCGAGCTGCCCAACCGCGAGTACCGCCTGCTGGAAATCCTGGTTGGCCGCCTGGGCCAGGTGGTCGGCAAGGACGAGATCGGCAATGGCCTGTTCGGCTTCGACGACGAGGCGGGGCCGAACGCCATCGAGCTGTATGTGGGGCGGCTGAGAAAGAAGCTGGCCGGTGCACCGCTGCGCATCACCACCGTGCGTGGCGTCGGCTACCTGCTGGAAGAAGCCGGCGACGGCAGCAGTGACGGCGATGGCTGAGGCACGCAGCGCAGCGGCCGCGCCAGGATCGCTGCGGCGCACCCTGCTGCTGTACCTCGGCACATTGCTGGCGGTATTCGCGGTGGCCCTGCTGTTTGCCGCGCGCGACTACGGCCAGCGCGCCGCCAACCGTTCCTACGACCACCTGCTGGTGTCCTCGGCCCTGTCCATCGCCGATTCGGTGGCGCTGGTCGATGGCCAGTGGCAGGTGGACCTGCCGTACGCCGCGCTGGACCTGCTGGCGATGGCACCGGAAGACCGCGTGTTCTACCGGGTGGCCGACAGCCGCGGCAACCTCATCACCGGCTACGGCGATCTGCCCGCGCCACCACGCCGGCCCGGCACGCAGCCGCAGCTGTTCGACGCTGGCTACAGCGGTGAAACCGTGCGCTTCGTAGTGGTCAGCCGCAGCTTCGCCGCAGCCTCCGCACAGGGCGAGGTGCAGGTGCAGGTCGGGCAGACCCGCCGTGCGCGCGAGGCGCTGGCGCAGGACATGGTCAACCGCGCGCTGCTGGCCATCGGCGTGCTGTCGCTGTTGCTGCTGGCCCTGGTCGCCTTCGGCGTGCACCGCGCGTTCC
Organism: Stenotrophomonas sp. S39; assembly: GCF_016624665.1. Classification (NCBI taxonomy): domain Bacteria; kingdom Pseudomonadati; phylum Pseudomonadota; class Gammaproteobacteria; order Lysobacterales; family Lysobacteraceae; genus Stenotrophomonas; species Stenotrophomonas sp. S39. Next base: position 1,399 of record NZ_JACVTT010000164.1, read on the forward strand.
GGCCGCTGGTGCGGGTGGAGCGCGAGCTGTCGCGCCGCGAACCGTCCGACCTGAAGCCGCTGGATGCGCGCGTGCCGCGCGAGATGGACCAGATGGTGGCTGCACTGAACCGCTTCATGGAGCGCCTGTCCAGCAGCAACGAGACGCTGCGTGCGTTCATGGCCGAGGCCGCCCACCAGATGCGCACGCCGCTGGCCGCGCTGCGTGCGCAGGCGCAGCTGGCCCTGGACGACGACGACCCGGACGACATGCGGCGCAGCCTGCAGGCCATCGAGCGCAATGCCACCCACATGAGCCGCCTGCTCAACCAGCTGCTCAGCGATGCCAGCGTGATCCATCGTTCGAACCTGCAGCGGTTTGCTGCGGTGGACCTTGCCGAGACCGTGCACCAGGCCCTGCATGAAGCATTGCCACAGGCGGGGCCTGCGCCGCGCGTGCAGCTGGCGATGACCGCCGAGCCGGTACAGGTGCATGGTGATGCGCTGCTGCTGCGCGAGGCGATCAAGAACCTGGTCGACAACGCGCTGAAGTACGGCGGCGACGGCGCGCTGCAGATTGCGCTGACCGTGGAAGGCGGGCAGGCCGTGCTGACCATTGCCGACCATGGCGCCGGCATTGCCGCGGCCGATGCCGGGCGCGTGTTCGAGCGCTTCGCCCGTGGCGAAGGCGCGCCCGCCGGTGGTGCCGGCCTGGGCCTGGCCATCGTCAAGCGCGTGGTCGACAGCCACGGCGGCCACATCGACCTGAGCAACCGCCCGCAGGGCGGCCTGGTCGCCACCATCCGCCTGCCCCGGAGCAGCCCATGATCCGCCTGATCGTCGCCGCCTTCGCCCTGCTGCTGGCCGTGCCCGCCGTGGCCGCACCGGGCGATGTACGCCGCTTCGCCGCGCAGGGCCCGGCCACCGCGCAGCTGCGCATCCATGGCAGCACCGATATCGAGGTGTTCGCCGTGGTCATTGCCGATTACCAGCGCCTGCACCCCGGCACCGAAGTGGTGTACGAAGACATCATCACCCAGGACCTGTACGCGCGTTACCTGCACGACCGTGCCGGGCCGGACTCGCCGGACCTGCTGATTTCCAGCGGCATGGACCTGCAGACCAAGCTGGTGAACGACGGCCACGCGCTGCCGCACCGCTCGGCGCAGACCGCGGCGCTGCCGGCCTGGGCCCAGTGGCGCAGCGAGGCGTTCGGCATCAGCTACGAGCCGGTGGTGATGGTCTACAACACCCGCCGGCTGCCCGCCGCGCGGGCCCCGCATACGCGCCGCCAGCTGCTGGACCTGCTGCGCGCCGAGGGCACGCCGCTGCGCGGCAGGGTCGGCACCTACGATATCGAGCGCAGCAGCGTGGGCTATCTGCTGGCCACCCAGGACGCGCAGCGCGGCAGCATCGCCGGTGCGCTGCTGGGCGCGCTGGGCGACAACGCGGTGCTGCGCGAGGAGCGCACCGGCGTGCTGCTGGACAAGGTGGCCAGCGGCGAACTGTCGCTGGTGTACAACGTGCTGGGATCGTATGCACAGGCGCGCATCGATGGCGGTGCGCCACTGGCCATCATCGAACCGGAGGACTACACCCTGGTGGTGCTGCGCACGGCGGTGATTCCGCGTACCGGGCCGCACCCGGAGGAAGCGCGGCGTTTCCTCGATTACCTGCTGTCGCCGCGTGGCCAGCAGGTGCTTTCACGCGAGGCGCGGCTGATGCCGATCGTCACCGGCAATGCGCGCAGCGACGACGCGCCGGGCCGCAGCCGCCGCCCGATCCAGCTCGGCCCGGGGCTGTTGGTGTACCTGGACGCGCTGAAGCGCCGGCAGTTCCTCGATGCCTGGCGCAGCAGCGTGGAGCCGGCCGGGCGCTGACGGCGCCGGCCTGCACGTACAATGGCGCCATGAGCGAATACACCATCCTGATCGCCGATGACCACCCGCTGCTGCGTTCGGCGGTGGTGCAGTCGCTGCGGCAGAGCCTTCCGCTGGCGCAGGTGCGCGAGGTGGCCAGCGCCGATGCCCTGGCCGAAGCCCTCGACGCCCAGCCCGAGGTGGACCTGGTGCTGCTGGACCTGACCATGCCCGGCGCGCACGGTTTCTCCGCGCTGCTGCACGTGCGTGGCTCGCATCCGGACATCCCGGTGGTGATCCTTTCCTCCAACGACCACCCGCGGGTGATCCGCCGTGCCCAGCAGTTCGGCGCGGCCGGCTTCATCCCCAAGTCCGCCCCGGCCGAAACCATCGGGCAGGCGGTACAGGCCGTGCTCGACGGCAGCCTGTGGTTCCCGGCGATGGCACCGGAGCGCAGTGAGTCCGATGCGCTGCTGGCCGCGCGGTTGGCTCAGCTCACCCCGCAGCAGTTCCGCGTGCTGCTGTGCCTGGCCGATGGCCTGCTCAACAAGCAGATCGCCTACGAACTGGGCCTGGCCGAAAACACGGTGAAGGTGCACGTGACCGCCATCCTGAAGAAGCTCGAGTGCCACAGCCGCACCCAGGCGGCGGTGCTGGTGAAGGCGCTGGAGCCGGAAGGCGACGCCGGCGGGATCTGACCCGCTTCCTGCAGCGCCGAGCCCATGCTCGGCTGACGCTGAGCCCTGTAGAGCCGAGCCCACGCTCGGCTGATGCCTGTCAGGCACTGAGGGAACGCAGATCGATGCTGGGGCGCATGCGTTCGGTGCCGTCCCACTCGGCAGGCAGGCCCACGCTGGCGAAGGCATCGACGATGGCCTGGCCGATCTGCTCCATGGCGGCGCTGTCGGGAGGGCCCCAGAAGCCGATGTATAGATCGCTGGTGCGCCTGGCGCGCTTCATGTCATCGCCGGAATAGAAGCAGAACCCTTTCAGGCCCGCTTCCGTGCCGCCGCGTTGCCAGAACAGCTCGTTGGTGTCGTCGGCAGCGTCGTCGCGGGTATCGCCGCAGCCGCCGGTGGTGACGATCCCGGCCGATTCCAGAACAGCGAACGCCGCATCGATCTTTGCCCGTGCCAGTTTCCATGCAGCGGCAGACATCTTCCGGTCCGGCTTGCGCGCGATGACCTCGGGAATGGCGTGGCCGGTCAGCGCGGACAGCAAGGCCTTCACCTGCACAGACCAGGCGTTCTCCACGATGTGGTTGCCGTGTCCATCGCAGACATCCGGCCGTGCGCCGGCATCAATCAGCAGCTGCACTGCCTCGGGACCGTCAGGCGAGAACTCTGCCGCCAGATACAACGCTGTGCGACCGCCAGCGCCGACGTGCTCCAGCGGGCTGCCGGCATCGATCAGCAGGCGCAGGGTCGCGAGGGTGTCTTCCATCGGCGCACAGTCCTGGCTGGATGCAGCCCTTTCCAGCGCGGTGAATCCAAAGGCATCCACTGCGTGTACATCCGCGCCTGCAGCAAGAAACGCAGCCGTTGCCTGTGCGTTGGCAGCGCACGCAGCGGCAAACAGATCAACGGGAACGTCTGTTCTTGGGGATTTCGGCATGGATGGCCGTCCTGGCACAGGGGGCTTCCATTGTAGAGTGGGGGGGGGGGGGGGGGGGGGGGGGGGGGGGGGGGGGGGGGGGG
>NZ_JACVTT010000165.1:0-4893 GCF_016624665.1 Stenotrophomonas sp. S39
GTTGGTAGGTGCCGACCGTTGGTCGGCACACTCTGTCAGGTGCGATGAACCCAAAAGGATCGTGCCGACCAACGGTCGGCACCTACCGGGCCAGCGGGGCCATCTTCCACAGCAACGCGCGGAACGGTGCCAGCAGGCACACGCCGATGGCCAGCTTCACCGCCAGGTCGCCTGCGGCCCAGCTCACCCACGGCAATGCAGAACCGGCGAAGGCGATCGACCAGAAGATCGTGGTGTCCACCGTCGCGCTGCAGGTGGTGGCCACCATCGGTGCGCGCCACCAGCTGCCACGGCGCAGGCGGTCGAAGACCGTGATGTCCAGCAGCTGGGCCACGATGAAGGCCGAGCACGAGGCAATGGCGATGCGCGGGGTCGCCACCCACACCGACAGCACCACTGCCACCAGGAAACCGATCCACGCCACCCGGCGGGCCGGGCCCGGGCCGAAGCGGCGGTTGATCAGGTTGCTCACCAGGAACGCCACCGGGTAGCTGAACGCGCCCCAGGTCAGCCAGTCGTTGATGGGGTACTGCACCAGCACGTTGGACAGCAGCACCACCGCGCCCATGGCCAGCACTGCCAGCACGAGCGCGCGCGGGGTCAGCGGGGCAAACACAGGGTCAGGACGCACAGACATGGCGAGCCAGGGAGGACGAGGGAATCGCCCATTATCCGCCCGGTGGCCGGCAAAGCCAAAACCGCCCGTAACCCGGTGACGTGCGCGAAGCGGCTGCCGGCCAGCGGCCGACACTACCCCAGCGACAGGCGCGCGTGCACTTCCGCCGCTACCCGCGCGGTTTCGCGCAGCGGCTCGATGCGGTCGTACTGCCAGTCCAGCCAGCGCGCCTGCAGCCGCCCGCGTTCATGCAGCTGGCGCTGGAAGCGGGCCAGCCGCCCCTGCGCGGTGCCGGCCAGGGCCACCATCACCGGCATGCGCGTGGCGCTGGCTTCAGAGAGCAGGTTCACCGAATCCGGCGATACCACCACCCGGTTGGCCCAGCCCAGCAGGCCGGCATACGGGTTCACGCCGTCGCCGCCGTCGCCCCAGATGACATGCGGCAGATGCGCGAACTTTGCGCGCAGGATCTCGGCCAGCGCCGGCGGCGTGCGCCGCGAGGTGGTGGCCAGCAGGCTGCCGCCTTCGCTGCGGATCTGCTCGGCCAGTGCGTCGAACACGGCCACCATCGCCGCCTCGTCCCACGGCGCCAGCGGTGTCGGCCCGCCCACCAGCAGCGCGGTGCGCGGGCCGGGCAGGGTGCTGAAACCGGCAAACGCCGCACGGCCCCAGGCCAGCCAGTCATCGTCCACCGGGTTCAGGCTGCCGACCAGGGTGAGCACGTTGCTGCCACGCAGGGCATCGTGTTCGGGCACCACCACCAGATCCCAATGGCGCGAGGGCAGGCGCGGGTCGAGGATCTGCACCGTGCGGCTGCCGCGCGCACGCAGCACGCGCAGCGCACCGGCGGCCTGGCGGCCACAGCCGATCGCCAGCGCAGGGGCCTGCGCGGCCAGTTCGGCGAAGTCCTCGCCGTAGCCGTTCACATCCCCGGGCAGGCGCCGCGGCGAGAGCCAGCGCCACGGCGCACGGGGCTGCAGCACCAGCGGGCGGTGGGTGCCCTGGCGCAGCGCCGAGGCCAGCGCGACCGCCTGGCGGACATTGCCGGCACGGCCGTCAGTGACCGTCCACGGCGCGCTCGATCGTTTCACCATTGGCATTAATTCGTTTCAGCCCTGCTGGGTGTTGCAACAGTCGCGACACTCTACACTCCTGATCGTCGTTTCGCCCCGGGTCGCCCGCGGGCACTCACTCCCTTTTGTTGCCCTGGAGATCCACCGATGTCCCACGCGCTCGACGCTGCTGCACTGGACCAGTTGTTCCGCACTGCCCGTACCCAGAACGCCTTCCTCGACACGCCCGTGGAAGACGCCCAGCTGCACGCCCTGTATGAGCTGGTGAAGTGGGGCCCGACCGCCGCCAATGGCAGCCCGGCGCGCTTCGTGTTCGTGAAGTCGGCCGAAGCCAAGGCCAAGCTGGCCCCGGCGCTGTCCGAAGGCAACCACGACAAGACCCTGGCCGCACCGGTCACCGTGATCGTCGCTTTCGACCAGGACTTCCACGAGAAGCTGCCGTACCTGTTCCCGCACACCGATGCCAAGGCCTGGTTCGACGGCCCGCGTGAAGGCCGCCACGAAGGCGCGTTCCGCAATGGCAGCCTGCAGGGCGCCTACCTGATCCTGGCCGCACGCGCGCTGGGCCTGGATGCCGGCCCGATGTCCGGCTTCGACAACGCCAAGGTCGACGAAGCCTTCTTCGCCGGCACCAACATCAAGTCGAATTTCCTGGTCAACCTGGGGTACGGTGACCCCTCGGGCCTGTTCCCCCGTCTGCCGCGCCTGTCGTTCGACGAAGCGGCGCGCATCGCGTAAGTCGCTGTATCGGTTTCGGGCCGCCGCCTTGGCGGCCTCTGCTGCACCGTGTACCCACCCTACGATTCCGGAGAGTTCCTCAGATGAGCGCCACCCGTAAACTGCTGCTGCCGCTGGCCCTGACCCTGGCCATCGCCGCCTGCTCCAAGCCGGCCGACACCGCTGCCCCGGCCGCCGATGCTGCCGCCCCGGCTGCCACCGAGCAGGCTGCCGCCACCCCGTCGGCTGACGCCGCTGCCGCCGCCCCGGCCGCCGAAGCGATCCAGATCGCCTCGGGCACCTACAAGCTCGACCCGAGCCACACCGACGTGCTGGCCCAGTGGAGCCACTTCGGCTTCTCGCACCCGAGCGCGCACTTCGGCAATGCCGAAGGCACCCTGGTGTACGACGCCGCCGACGTGACCAAGTCCACCGTGGAAGTGAAGCTGCCGCTGAGCGGCCTGAACAGCTTCACCGCCAAGTTCGACGAACACCTGAAGAGCGCCGATTTCTTCGACGCCGCCAAGTTTGCTGATGCCACCTTCAAGAGCACCAAGGTTGAAGCGGCCGGCACCAACAAGCTGACCGTCACCGGCGACCTGACCATCAAGGGCATCACCAAGCCGGTCACCCTGGACGTCACCGTCAACGGCGGCGGCGAGCACCCGATGGCCAAGGTCCCGGCTGCTGGCTTCGATGCAACCACCACCCTGAAGCGCAGCGATTTCGGCGTCGGCGCCTACGCCCCGAACGTCAGCGATGAAGTGAACATCCGCATCACCACCGAAGCGACTGGCGAAAAGCCGGCTGCTTGATGTAACCCGCTCACTCGTCGTGAGAAGGCAGAAGGCCCGCTGAAAAGCGGGCCTTCTTTTTTGGGGGGATGGGCCTGGGCGGGAACCCGCTTTCGGTAGAGTCGACTGTTAGTCGACTGCTCTTCGCGGTGCGCCAAGATCCCGCGCTGCGCGCGTTAGTCGACTAACAGTCGACTCTACCCCGTCGTTGCTTCCAGAACCCCGCCGGGATATCCGCAATTCTGCCGGCCAGCGGCCGGCACTACCGCCCTCAGCGCAGCGCCACCAGCCAGGCCGCGCACGCTTCGCTCGGGCTCTGCTTGGCCTTCACCGTCATGCCGCTGGCGCGTGCGAAGGTCTGTGCGGCCTGCGCCACCACGTTGCGGGCAATCAGCGCAGCCTGCTTGGTGGCCGCCTGCTGCTTGCGCAGCTGCACGATATGCACCGACGGGCGCCCCGCCGGCGCGTACTTCTGGTCGCGGCGCAGGATGTCGGCCACCTGGGCCACTTCGAATTCGGCCTGCAGGAAACGGTGCTCGGCCTCCAGCAGCTCGCGCAGCGGTGCGCGCAGGGCGGCCGGGTCGGCGAAGGCGGCCAGGGCCGTATCGCAGGCCGCGTCATCGGCGAGGCGGGTGCGCAGCTTGTCGACGCCAGCCAGGGTCAGTTTGCCCATGGAGGGCCTCACAGGTGCAGGAAAGGAGCGCGATTGTGGCAGAGAACGTTGCAACGCGTTCCTGTAGCGCCGAGCCCAAAGCAGCCGGGCATCGGCGCGGCCCTACAATGGACCGCTGTTTCACACCACGGAAGGCAACACCATGCAGGAAGCACAGTATTGGTTGAACGAATTCTGGGCCGGGTTGAGCGTGTTCGACCTGGCCCTGGGCAGCGTTCTGGGCACGTTGCTGGGGCTGCTGGCCGGCCTGGGCCTCTGGTATGCCCTGCATCGCCGCCGCTGGCTGCACCGGCAACGGCGCTGGCACCACTGGCTGCTGGCCAGCTACATGGTGCTGCTGCCGTTGGGCACGGCCTTCTTCGGCCTGCAGCTGGGGTTCACCGCCGGTGCACACCGCGCGCTGCTCAAGCAGCTGGACCACTTCCAGCCGCACCTGCAGACCCTGGTGGGCACGTGGAGCCACGGCTTCACCGATTCGCTGGATGACCCGCGCATGCGCGAGGCGCTGCGCAGCCAGGGCACGGTGGGGGATATCGCCGATGCAGTGGCGTCGGCCTACCTCAGCGAACACCCGCTGCCGATGGCCGACCGCCTGGGCGAGGGCCGGGTGGGGCGCGCCAGCGGCTGGGTCATCGGCAAGGTACGCGAAGGCGTGCTGCGCGGCCTGGTGGAAGACACCCTGGCCGACAAGGCCGGCGTAGTGGGCGTGGAGCCCAAGGTCGTGCGCGAGGCGCTGACCATGCAGGTGGACGAGCTGCTGCACACGCGCGGCGTGGTGCGGCTGGTCAAGGCGCAGATCAACGGCATGATGCCCGGCGTGTACTTCGGGCTGCTGCTGCCGTGGCTGGCCATCGTGCTGCTGATGGGGCTGGAGATCTGGGCCGCGCACCGGTTCGGCTGGGTGCGCCGGGCAGCGCCGCCCTTGTAGAGCCGAGCCCATGCTCGGCTTGCCGGTAAAGCAGCCGAGCATGGGCTCGGCTCTACAGGGCAGGCAGTGCGGACCAACGGTCCGCACCCACC
>NZ_JACVTT010000166.1:0-4790 GCF_016624665.1 Stenotrophomonas sp. S39
CCCCTAAAACGGTTCGCCCGGGGCCAGCCCGGGCGCGAACCGTCTGTAGAGCCGAGCCCACGCTCGGCTGCTTTCCCAGGGCGCTGCACACCTGCGCAGCCGAGCATGGGCTCGGCTCTACAACATCCTCAGCAGACGGTAGCGCTCAGCGGTGGCGCCAGGGCAGTACGGTCACGTGGATCATGGCCACCGCCCACAGCACCGAGCCATACATCCACCAGGTGCCGAAGCGGTCGGCGTAGCCCTTCCAGCAGGCGACACCCGCCGGTATCAATCCGATCAGGACCAGGGCTGCCAGTTGCATCAACCGCGGCTCCACGCAGCACGCCACGGCGACGGTACTGAAAACCGCAAGAATGAGTACCACGTTCCTGTGCACTGCCCACCCCCGGCATCGTGTCCTTCTGCCAGCAATCTAGCAGAACGGAAAAAGGGGCGGGGGAGCAGCCGAGCATGGGCTCGGCTCTACACCATCCCAGGCAGGCAGTAGCGCCGGGCCATGCCCGGCGGCTGCATCCCGGTGGGTACCGACCGTTGGTCGGTACTCTTCATCCCGGTAGGTACCGACCGTTGGTCGGTACTCTTCATCCCGGTGGGTACCGACCGTTGGTCGGTACGTTCTCCGTTACCGCACGTCCACCCACACCAGGTGGTGGTCGCTGCCGTCGGCGATCTTCGCTTCCGGGCTTTCATTGGCCGGCCAGAACACGCCGCTGCCGACGTACTCGAAGCCGGTCGAGGGCAGCACGTAGTCCAGGCGCATCGTGCCGGACTTCGGGCCGAAATCGCCGGTGGCATGGAACGGCGCACCCTTGCGCACGATGCCCTTGGCCGCATAGGCCAGGCTGGTCTGCTCGCCACCGATGCTGCGCGGGGTGGGGTAGCGCAGCACGCGCGCATTTTCGATCAGGTTGACGATGGCGTCGTGGCGGCCATCACCATCGACCGGATCGTTGTTCAGATCGCCGAAGATCACGAAGCGCGCATCCTGGGCCAGGCCGCCGCAGTGGCCCTTGTCATCGCACAGCCAGGGCTTGTCGCCGGCCGACAGGTATTCCTGCCACAGGCGCAGTTCGTCGTGGTTGCGCGCGGCATTGCGCTTTTCCGGGCCGTCGAACACCGGCGGGGTCGGGTGCGAGACCAGGGCGTGGACCACGCCGGCGGGGGTCTTCACCGGCACGTCCCAATGCGACTTCGAGGACAGGCGCAGCTGCGACCACACCTGGTCGTTGTAGAAGCTCTTGCCGGTGCGCGGGTCGACCGGACGGATCGCGCCGGGCATCGTGCTCCACTTCAGCAGCTGGAAGCTGCGCACCTTGGCTTCGTCGATCGGGTAGCGCGACAGCACCAGCATGCCGTACTGGCCCGGGTGCAGGCCGTAACCCCAGGCATCGTTGCCGCGGCTGCGGCCTTCTCCGCCTACTACGCCATTGCCGTCCAGGTCCAGGCCGCTGGGCACGCCGGTGTTGACCGGCGCCAGGTAGCGGTAGGCGAAGTGCAGCGGCTTGCCGCCACCGGGCTGGGCCACTTCCAGGTAGCGCTTCTGGAACAGGTCGGCGGCGCGGTGCGCGTCGTCGAAGTCGAACTCGTTCAACAGCACCAGGTCCGGGCGCACCTGCTGCAGCACCGCAGCGATCTTGCGCGCGTGCTCGCTGTCGCCTTCCAGTTCCTTGATCAGGCCGCCGGCATCATCCGAATACAGCGAGGTGTTGTAGGTGGCCAGGCGCAGCGTCGAGGACGGCTTTTCGGTCATCGCAGGGGACTTGGCGTAGGCGGGGGCGCTGGCGCCGCAGAGCAGGGCCAGGGCGAGGATCAGGGGATGGCGGCGGGTGATGTTCATGGGCCGTATTGTGCACCCGGCCCGGTGTCAGCGGTTTGTCAGCGTCCGTCCAGTTCGCTGTCGAAATCATGCCAGCGGCGGCCGTCGTAGGCCTCCAGCGGACGGTAGCGGCGCTTGTAGTCCATCTTCTGGTGGTCGCGGATCCAGTAGCCGAGGTAGAGGTGCGGCAGGCCCTCGCGGCGGGCCCACTCGATCTGCTGCAGGATGGCGAAGGTGCCCAGGCCGCGGGCGGCATGGTCCGGGTCGAAGAAGGTGTAGACCGCCGACAGGCCGTGCTCGGTCACGTCGGTCACCGCCACCCCCAGCAGCTGGCTGGGCTGGCCGTCGTGGCCGGGCAGGCGCATTTCCAGGAAGCGGGTATGCGACCAGCTGCCGATCAGGAACTGCTCGAACTCGTGCGGACCGTGATCATCCATGCCGCCGTTGGCATGGCGGTGGGTCAGGTAGCGGTGGTAGAGGTCGAACAGGTCCTGGCGCGGCATGGCGGCGGTGATGCGCACCTCCAGGTCGGCATTGCGCGCGGCGCAGCGGCGCTGGCTGCGGTCGGCGGCAAAGCGCGCCACCGGGATGCGCACGGCCACGCAGGCATGGCACTGCGCGCAGTGCGGGCGGTAGACCAGGTCACCACTGCGGCGGAAGCCCCAGCTCAGGGCCAGCGGGTACAGCCCACCCAGGCGGCGGTCCTGCGGATCCAGCACCAGATCGCGCGCAACGCGGTCCGACCAGTACCCGCAGGGGTGCTCGCCGGTCTGGAACAGTCTCAGTTCGTCGTCTCTGTCGCCGTGGATCGCCATGGGCACAGCATAGCCCCAGCGTGTCGCAATGGCCGCGACTGTCCGCCGGATGAACGGAACCGGCGTCTGCGTCAACCGATGCCGCGGCCAGGCGTTGTTGTCCCCCGAGGGTGAAGTGATCGCCTCGACGCAACACCGCAATCCCCCTACCAGGAGTGACTCCATGATCCGTACCCCCCTGCTGCTGGCCCTGCTGCTGGGCACCTCCGCCACCGGCATCGCCCTGGCCGCCGATACCCCGGCCACGGCCACGGCCGCGGCCAATGCCCCGGCGCAGCGCCATGCCAAGCTGGACACCAATGGCGATGGCGTCATCGACCGCAGCGAAGCCGCCGCCAACCCGCGCCTGGCCGCGAAGTTCGACGCGCTGGACAAGAACAAGGATGGCAAGCTGTCGCGTGACGAGCTGCCGCGCTGGAAGCATGGCCGTCGCGGTGGCCATGGCGCCTGGATGGCCAAGCTCGACGTGAACAAGGACGGCCGCATCAGCCGCGAGGAAGCCAAGGCCGACCCGCGCCTGGCGGCGCGTTTCGACCAGATGGACGTCAACAAGGACGGCTACCTGGACAAGGCCGACCGCGAGCTGCGCATGAAGCAGCACCGTGATGCCTGGTTCGCTGCCGCCGATACCAACAAGGATGGCCAGCTGAGCAAGGCCGAGTTCGATGCTGCCAAGGGCCCGATGCACGGCGGCCCGCGCCACGGCGGCCCGCGTGATGGCAACGCACCGAAGCCACCGCGCAACTGATCGCACGCACCCCAGGAACCTGCATCGCCGGCATCATGCCGGCGATGTTTGTTTGCGGGTCAGGCCAGCGATTCCAGCCAGTGCACGCCGGCGACGACCAGCAGCATCAACACGCAGCAACTGATGATCGCCGAGCGCCCGTACATGGATTCGTACACCCAGTTGCGGCCCGTGCGTCCGCGTCGCGCGTTGTCGCGGGCGATCAGTGGCGCCATGATCCGCTGCAGCGGCCCCAGGCACTGGTAGCTGACCACGCCCATGCCCAGCAGCAGCGACGAGGTCATCACCCACGTCGGCGCCTTCAGCATTTCGCCGATCAGCACCGCCAGGCAGGTGCCCATCGCGGTGAAGGTGCTGTAGCGCACGAAGCGCATGATCTGCGCCTGTTCGATCGCCGTTTCGGTGAAGCGCAGCAGGTAGCGCCCGCCGAGATAGCAGCCGACGAAGCCGCCGATCACCCCGCCGACCACCAGGCCAGCGTTGAAGCCGCTGCCGACCAGCGGGCTCTCGCCAATGGCTGCCGTCAGCGAGCCCAGCGCAGTACCACCGGCGGCGCTGACGCCGCCCAGGCCCAGCTTGCTGCCACCCACGCCCACGCCGGTACCCAGCAGTATCGCCGCGCTGGCCGTACCGGGCGCGGCGATCAGCACCATCGAAACCACCGTCGTCGCGAAGGCGGCGCTCGGCGCACTGCTGCGGGCGAATTCGCCGAAACGCTGCAACAGGCCGTCGCGTACCTGCGCGCGGGCACGTGACAGGCGCTTGCGCACGGCCGCGTCGCTCAGGCCCAGCAGGTCGGCCACCTGCTGCGAGCGCTGGCCCTCGCGGTAGTAGAGCAGCAGCACTTCGCGGCTGTCGGTGGGCAGGGCGGAGATGATGTCCTCGGCGGCCACTTCTTCTTCCAGCCGCTGCAGGCGGTCGGCGGCGCCGGGCGCGGGGTCGGCGGCCATGCCCAGGGCCACGTCGGCGGCGTCGCCGGTCAGCGGGCGGCCGCGCTGCGCGCGCAGCCAGTCGCGGGCCAGATTGCGGGTGATCTGCCGCAGCCACGGCAGGAAGCTGGTGGAACTGCGCAGCCGGTGCAGCTGCTGCCAGCCTTTGACGAAGGCCTCCTGGGCGATGTCCTCGCTGGCGTGGCGGTCGCGGGTGATCGCCAGGGCGATGGCGGTCACCGTGTTCTGGCAGGCCAGCACGATGCGCCCATACGCCTGCTGGCAGCCATCACTGGCAGCCGGCAGCTCGCGTTCCAGCGTCTCGTCGATCGTTGCAGCGAAGGTCGTCATGGCGGCAGCTCCTGCTGGGATTGTGTCCCAAGACGGCGCTGCGTGCAGTTTGTGACCGGTCCGCATCCCGGTAGCGCCGGGCCATGCCCGGCGGCTTGTCTGTCCGCTGCGCTCGCCGGGCATGGCCC
>NZ_JACVTT010000167.1:0-4694 GCF_016624665.1 Stenotrophomonas sp. S39
CGTGGATGGGCAAAAGGCGACCGAATCAGTAGATCCACGCCATGCGTGGATGGGCAAAAGGCGACCGAATCAGTAGATCCACGCCATGCGTGGATAGGGCAAAAGTCCGCCGCCGACCCAGCCCGGCGGCTACCCGCTCATCGGTGCTGCCTGGTTACGGCTGGACCGGCAGCGCAACCGGACGCAGCGGCGCGGCATCGCCGCCGCGGATCTTCAACGGGCCGCCGATGAAGGCGAACTCGTAGACTTTGTCGCGGGCCAGTTCGTCCAGCGCCACCAGTTCGATGATCGGTGCGCCCTGCTGGGCCAGCAGGTAGGTGTGCAGCGGCACGTAATCGTCGGCCACCTCCGAGGGGAAGGTCTCGAAGCTGAGGTTGTCGGCACCGACGATCATCGCGCCGCTGTCTTCGACCAGGAAGCGCGCCGCGTCCAGGCCCATGCCTGGCGGGTTGGCCATGTACGCCTTCGGCTGTTCGAACAGGCGCATGCGGCCGGTGCGGATCAGCACGATGTCACCCTGCTGCAGCTTCACCTTCTGGCGAGCCAGCGCATCCTTCAGGTCCTGGCGGGTGACCCGGTAGCTGTCCGGCAGCATGTCCACGCCCTTGGCCCCGGCCACGTCGATCAGCACGCCGCGCGCGATCAGCGGCGGGAATTTCTCGATGCCGGTGACGTTCCAGCCGCGGTCGCCGAGATGCTGGTCGGCCTCGAAGCCGTTCCATATCTTCCCGTGGATGCCGAAGTGGTTCAGCGCATCGATGTGGGTGCCGGTGTGGCTGTACATCGAGAATGCGGTGCCGGTGTAGCTGCGGGTGAGGTTCATGGTCTCGCCCACACCCATCGGGTCGTCCATCACCGTGCCGCGCGGGGTATGGGTCATCCAGAACTGGTAGTGCGGGTCACCGGCGTCCTGCCAGCTGGGCATGCCGACGTAGTACTCGGTAGCCAGGTCATAGGCCTTGCCGCCGCTGACCCGCGACAGGATCGCCGCGCGTGAAGCCTCGGTGATCAGGTTGAGGCGGCCGATCTCATCCTCCGGCCCCCAGGGGCTGGTACCGACCTGCTGGCCGGAGGGAACGCGTTCATGCGCATGCACGGTGGTGGAGGCGGCGGTGCCAGCCAGCAGCAGGGCCAGCGCGGTGACCAGGGGACGTGGGGTCATGGGGAATCTCCTTGCAGGGTGGGGGACGGTGCGGCTCAGGCCGCGACCAGAGGGGCCAGGGCCTGGCGCAGCTGCGGCAACGGCAGGGTCTGCAGGCGCAGGCCGTTGCCGCCGATTACGGTGGGAATGGAGCGGATGCCTAGGGCAGCGGCTTCGCTGCGGTCGGCCTGCACGCGCCGGCGGACTTCGTCGCTGCGCATGTGGCCGGCGAAGGCGCAGCGCGGGTGGCCCAGCGATTCGGCGATATCCAGCAGCACCTCGGCATCGCCGATGTTGCGGTGCTGGTGCAGGTGCGCCCACTGCACGGCATCGAACATCGCGCCATGGGCCTCATTGCCGCCCAGCCGCCCTGCAGCCTGGCAGGCCAGTGCGCCGAGCCAGCCGGAGGGATACTCGAAATCCTGTGCGCGCATGCCTTCGATATCGATGCGCGCGCTGTCTTCATGCGCGGCGCAGTCGGTCCAGTGGCGCAGGATGGTTGCCTTGGCGCGCTGCATCGAGCCGAACACCTCGATCATCTGCGCGCGCGAGTCCTGCAGCACGAAGCTGCGATGACGCACCTGGATGCCGAGTTCGGCGGAGGCCTGCTGCAGGCGCGGGGCCAGCACGAAGCACCAGCCGCAGACCACGTCGTGGAAGAAATCGACCACCGGCGCTGCGGTGGCGGGGGAAGGAGCGGAAGACATCTGCCTGCCATCGGTGAGAGGGGAGGCGGCAGAGTAGGCAGCGCGGCATGCCCGAAACAGCACGCCGCAGGCAGCTCAGTTTTCGCTGGTGGTTACGAATCCAGGCCGGGGCAGCCAGGCAGCTCGGCGTGCAGGAAATCGATGAAGGCACGGACCTTGGGCTGCAGGTGGCGCGAGGTGGGGTAGACCGCATGCACGAAGCGCGGCGGATACTGGTGGTCGGGCAGCACCTGCTGCAGTTCGCCACGGGCCAGTGCCGGCGCCGCCAGGAACGAGGGCAGGGCGCCGATGCCCATGCCGGCCACCAGCAGATCGCGCAGCATCAGGCTGTTGTTGGCGGTGACGCGCGCCGGCAGGGTGATCGTCACCTGGCCATCAGGGCCAAGCAACGGCCAGCTGCCGGGTGAGTCGGACAGGCAGTAGGCCAGCACGCTGTGCGCCTGCAGGTCATCCACCGCCGCGGGTGCGGGGTGCTGCTGCAGGTAGGATGGCGCCGCGCACAGCACCTGCTGCAGCGAGGCCAGGCGGCGCGCCACCAGCCGCGAGTCGTCCAGTTCGGCGCGGAGCCGCAGCGAGACATCGAAGCCTTCGCCGACGGCATCGAGCAGGCGGTCTTCCATCACCAGGTCCAGCGACACCTTCGGATGCTGCTGCAGGAAGCGCGGCAGCAACGGCGACAGCGTGCTCAAGGCAAAGGACTGCGGTGCATTGACGCGCAGCCGCCCGGCCACCTCGCCACGCTGCTCGGCAATGCCACGTTCCAGTGCGTCCAGTTCGTCGAGCAGGCGGCAGCACTCGCGGTAGTAGGTATGGCCCGTCTCGGTCAGGCTCATGCGCCGCGTGGTCCGTTGCAGCAGGACCACGCCCAGGTGCGATTCCAGCGCGCGCAGCTGCTTGCTCAACCCGGCCGATGACATGCCCAGGTCCTCGGCGGCGCGGGCCAGCCCGCCGCGCTCGACGATGCGACGGAAAGCGCGCATCAGGTTGAAGGAGTCCATGCCGGTCCCGGGCGCGAAGAAACCGCCATTGTAGATCCGCGGCATGCCCACCACGCAGTTGCGTCGTTTGTTCAAGCCAACCCGCCGAGCGCGGCGCCACCCTGCAGGCCCCTCACGTTTCGGGTTGCCCATGAAGCTCTGGTTCCTCCGCCTGTACGCCCCGCTGTTCCTGTTCGGCTTCCTCGCCGCAGCCATCGCCTGGGTCGGCCACCACCACGGCGACCCGCTGTGGCTGCTGGCCCTGCTGGCCCTCGCCATTGCCGTGTCCTTCATGGCCGAACGCCTCTGGCCCTACGATCCGTCGTTCAACCACGACCACGATGATCGCGTGCGCGACACCCTGCATGCACTGGTCAACGAAGGCCTGAACCTGCTGTCGATCGCGGCCGTCCCGCTGCTGGCGGCGATCATTCCGTGGCAGGCGTGGCCGCAGCAGTGGCCGTTCGCGCTGCAGGTGCTGGTGGCCATCATCGCCGCCGATCTCGGCATCACCCTGGTGCACTACGCCAGCCATCGCATCGGCTGGTTGTGGCGGCTGCACGCGGTGCACCACAGCGTCACCCGCATGTACGGGTTCAACGGCCTGATGAAGCACCCGCTGCACCAGGCGGCCGAGGCAGTGGGCGGGGTGCTGCCGTTGCTGGCGCTGGGCCTGCCGATGCCGGTGGCGGCGGTGCTGGCCTTTGCCATTGCCATCCAGCTGCTGCTGCAGCATTCCAACGTGGACATGCGCCCGGGTGTACTCGGCCGGGTAATGGCCTGGGCACCACTGCACCGCTTCCACCACATGCGCTACGGCACCGCCGGCGACGTCAACTTCGGCCTGTTCCTGACGGTCTGGGACCGCCTGCTGGGTACTGCGTTCGATGCACCGGGCTACCGGTTGGGCACGCACGATCTGGGCATCGGCAGCCAGCCGGATTATCCGCGCGACTATGCCGGGCAACTGATGGCGCCGTTCCGCGAGCTGCCCCATGGGCAGGTGCCTGAAGTGCCTGAAGGCCTGCGCCGTCGTTGAGCATGCGCCTCAGGTGGCGCGCAGCTGCAGCCCCTGCAGCTGTGCCGCGCCGATGCCGAACATGCGGCGCAGGCTGCGCGACAGATGGGCCAGATCGGCGAAGCCTGCAGCGTGTGCACTGTCGGTCAGGCTGTGACCGTGCAGGTGGTGTGCCAGTGCGGTGCGCAGGCGCTGCCACAGCACCCAGCCACGCAGGGTCACCGCCAGGTCGGACTGGAAACGCCGGTGCAGTTGGCTGGTTGACAGATGCGCGGCCCCGGCGATATCGGCGGCGGGCACCGGGCCGGGCAGGTGCTGGGCGATGCGTTCCAGTGCCACCTGCACGCGGCGGTCCAGCGGCTGCGCGCGGCTCAGCTGCGGCAGTCGCTCGTGCAGGATGCTGATATCGGCGGGCAGCTGGTGCAGGTGCTGCTGGATCTGTTCGAGATCGGCATGGGCCGGTTCGAGGAACAGGGTGCAGCCGTCCTGCGGCGCGCAGAGGATGGCATGCGGCACGAAGGACGGCAGCCACAGGCGTTGGCCGAGGTGCGGAACGCCGTCGATCTCCACCTGCCAGGGCGCGCCGTCGCTGACCAGCAGCTGGTGGGCGTAGTGTGCGTGCGTGCCGCTGCCACCGGCATGGCCCTGCAGCAGGGCGGCGTGTGCATCCAGCAGCAGGGTGCCATTCCAGGGCAGGGCGGGGTGGGGCATGCGGGCATTGTAGATCCACGCCATGCGTGGATGGATCTCCATCGGAATTGAATCCATGGAGATCCGACCCCCGGGGGGCGCCCCCCCCCGGCCCCCCCCCCCCCCCCCCGCGGGGCGGGGGGGGCCCCGGCAACCCCCCC
>NZ_JACVTT010000168.1:0-4425 GCF_016624665.1 Stenotrophomonas sp. S39
TACAAGGTGCTGGGCGGCGGCTGGCACGAACGCGGGTAAACCCCGGTAGCGGGGGGGCCCCCCCCCCGGGGGGGCCCCCCCCCCCCGGGGTCGGATCCCCGCAGGGGCTCCGACCCCAGCCCGCTCAGACGGCGCAGCCGTCCGGGCCGCAGGCTTCGTCACCGGCTGCGGCAGCGGGCGCACCCTGCTCGGCGGCGATCTGGCGCAGCGCGTTGGCGAAGGCTTCGGGCGGCTGTGCACCGGAAATGGCCCAGCGGCCGTCGATGACGAAGGTCGGCACCGAGGAAATGCCCAGTGCGTGCGCCTGGGCCAGCTTGGCCTCGACCTCGGCCAGGCCACGGTCGGAAGCCAGCATCTGGGCGATTTCGGCGCCGTCGAGGCCGCCTGCCACGCCGGCCTTCACCAGCACAGCGGTGTCGGCCAGGTTCTGGCCATGTTCGAAGTGCGCGCGGAACAGGGCCTCGCCCACCGCGTCCTGCACCTCATGTTCGCCGGCCAGCCACAGCACCCGGTGCGCCGGCAGCGTGGTCACCCGCACCTGGCCCTGGCTGAAGTCCATTGGCAGGCCTTCGGCGCGCGCGGTGGTCTGGGTCTGGCCCAGGATCTGCTCGGTGCGCTCGGCACCGCCGAACTTGGCGGCGTAAGCCTGGCGCAGCGGCACCGGGGTGTCCCCGGCATCCGGATCCAGCTGGAACGGCTGCCAGTGGATGTCGAGTTCAGGCGCATCGGCGCCCAGCAACTGCACACCCTGCTCGAATCGATGCTTGCCGATCCAGCACCAGGGGCAGACCACGTCGGAGTAGATATCGATCTTCATGCAGGTGACATGGGGACCGCTGCGGACGAAAAAAGGGGCTTCACCACTGTGAATAGGGATGATTGGCCAAGGCGACGTTGTAGTAGCGGGTGTCGTCGGTCACTTCGGCACCGGCCCAGTCCGGCAGGTCGATGGCCTGGTCGGCGCTGTCCAGCTCGACTTCCGCCACCACCAGCCCGGCGTTGTCGCCGAGGAACTCGTCCACTTCCCAGGTCAGGCCGGCGTGCTCGACCAGGTGCCGGCGCTTGTCGACCAGCCCACCCACGCACAGCGCCAGCAGCGCCCGCGCATCCTCCACCGGAATCGGATAATCGAACTCCTGGCGGGTGTGGCCGATCGTGCGCGACTTCAGGTTCAGCGCGGCATGGTCGCCTTCGATGCGCACCCGCACCGAGGCGTTCTGGGTGCCGCGGTCAAGCGAGCCCATGTCGTTGATGTAGCCCTGCGCCATCGGGATCACCCGATGCGCGGCGGCACGCCACCCGTCGTGGGTGACGAGGAATTTGCGTTCGATTTCGATGCCCATGCGGCCATTATGCGCGATGCCTGTGACCAGGCCGGTACCCGGCGCCGTGCGGCCACCTACAATGGCACTTCCTCCTGCATGGATGCCGGTCGATGCGCCGTCTGTTGCTGCTGTTGTGCTGCCCACCCGCGCTGGCCGTGGCCGCCCCCGTGCCCGACCTGCAACAGGTGCAGGCCGCGCTGGCGTCGGAGATGGAAGCCGGACTGCAGGGCAGGAGCACGGGCAGCCAGATCGCCGCCGCGATGTTCGCACCGCGCTTGAACGCGCTGCCCTGGTGCGTACCGGCCGGGGACGGCGCCGTCGACTGCAGCGTGGGCTACGAGCGTGGCATGGACCAGCGCCATCGGATGATGCGGCTGGCGCCGCAGGGCGATGGCTGGCGGCTGCAGTCAACGCGCCTGCAGGCACCGCAGCCGCCGCTGGCAGAACTGGCCCCGCAGCTGCAGGCCCGCATCGAGGAAGCGATCGCGACCGGTGCCGATGCCTCGGAACGCGAAGCGCTGCGCGCCGATTTCGATGGCATGCGCCTGACCGGCGTGGACGGCTGCGACCTGGCCCAGGCCAGCGGCCAGCTGCAGTGCGACCTGCTGCTGGCCTTCGACAGTGGCCATGATGGGCAGATGACGCTGGGCCTGCAGCGGATCGGCGACCAGTGGCGCCTGGACCCGCTGCCGGCCGGGTGACTCAGCGCTTCTCGAACACCGCGATGCTTTCCACATGCGCGGTGTGCGGGAACATGTCCATGGCGCCGGCGCTGACCAGGGTGAACCCCTGTTCGTTGACGAGATAGCCGGCATCGCGGGCCAGCGAGCCCGGGTGGCAGCTGACGTAGACGATGCGCTTGAACTGCTTCAGCGGCAGCTGCTGCAGCACTTCGATGGCGCCCGAACGCGGCGGGTCCAGCAGCAGCTTGTCGAAGCCCTGGCGCATCCACGCGGTGCTGCGCTGGTCCTGGGTCAGGTCGGCGCTGAAGAACTGGGCGTTGGCCAGTCCGTTGCGCTCCGCATTTTCACGGGCACGCGCGACCAGGCCGGCATCGCCTTCCACGCCCACCACTTCGCGCACCCGGCGGGCCAGCGGCAGGGTGAAGTTGCCCAGGCCGCAGAACAGGTCCAGTACGCGCTCGTCCTCGCCCGGCTCCAGCAGATCCAGGGCGTGGGCGATCATCTTCTCGTTGAGCTTGGCGTTGACCTGGATGAAGTCCAGCGGGCGGAACGCCAGCTCGACATCCCACGGCGCCAGCCGGAACGACAGCGGCACGCCCTGCCCGTCCAGCGGCTGCACGGTGTCCACGCCGCCGGACTGCAGGTAGATCACGAAACCATGCTGCTGGCCGAAGGCGGCCCAGGCCTCACGGTCGGCCTCGCTGAGCGGCTGCAGGTGGCGCACGGTCAGGACCACGGCCTGGTCGCCAGCGATGAACTCGATCTGCGGGATGTCGCGCTTGCCATCCAGCGATTCGATGAAGGTCGACAGCGCCTCGACCTTGGTGCCGATTTCCGGGATCACGGTCAGGCACTGGCTGAGATCGGCCACGAAGCGCGGATCCTGCTCGCGGAACCCGACCAGGGTCTTGTCCTTCTTTTCCACGCGGCGCACCGAGAACCGGCCCTTGCGGCGGTAGCCCCAGCTTTCGCCGACCAGCGGCGGCAGCACGGCGCCCGGCTTCACGTGGCCGATGCGCTCGAGGTTGTCCATCAGCACGCGCTGCTTGGCGACGATCTGCTGGCCTTCGTCCAGATGCTGCAGCACGCAGCCGGCGCAGGTGCCGAAATGCGGGCACTTGGGGGTCACCCGCTGCGGCGAGGGCTGCAGCACCTCGACGGTGCGCGCCTCGTCGAAATGACGGCTGCGGGCGGTCTGTTCAGCCATCACCACTTCGCCCGGCAGGGCGCCACTGACGAAGGTGACCTTGCCGCCCTCGCCTTCACGGCGGGCGACGCCACGACCATCATGGCTGAGGTCGAGGATCTCGGTCTGGAACGGAGTACGGTCGATGCGGGAGCGGGATCGGGCCACGTGGCAACAGGCTGCGGGCAAAAATGGGTGCGTATTGTCGCAGATCCGGGACGCGGGGGTCCGATGGCCGCTTGCGCCCGCCGCTCCCGTGATTGATGATGGACGCAGCTGACATGGAGGCAGCCCTGATGCAGATGACCCCGCGGGCCAGTCGGCCACGCTTCCTGCTTGTCGAGGATGACATCATCAGCCGCGGTTTTTTCAAGGCGGCGTTGGAAACGTTACCAGCGGATGTGGACACCGCTGACTCACTTGCAAGTGCATTGGCACGCGCCGAACCCGGTGCGCATGACCTGTGGCTGATCGACGTCAACCTGCCCGACGGCAATGGCGCGCAGCTGCTGCATGAACTGCGCCGCTCGCATCCGGACACGCCTGCCCTGGCCCATACCGCCGATGGCGATGTGAGCATCCACGCGCGCCTGCGCGAGGCCGGCTTCAGCGACACCCTGGTCAAGCCGCTGGGCCGCGACCAGCTGCTGAAGGCGGTGCGTCGCGCACTGGTCAACAGCCCCGCAGGCACGACCCCGCCTCCGGCAGCGATCGAGCTGGTGGTGGAGGACTGGGACGAGACGGCGGCCCTGGCGGCGCTCAATGGCCAGCGCAATCACCTGATCGCCCTGCGCGAGCTGTTCCTGGCGGAACTGCCGGGGGTGCGCGATGCGGTGGAGCAGGCGGTGGACCAGCACGACGCGTCGAGCCTGCGCAACCAGCTGCATCGGCTGCAGGCCAGCTGTGGGTTTGTGGGTGCGGCGCGGTTGGCGCGAGCGGTGCGGCAGCTGCATCACGCGCCGGAGTCGGGGCCGGCGCAGGCCGGGTTCCGGGCAGCGGTGGCAGCCCTGCTGCACTGAGGGTGTTCGGCAGGGCTGCGCCCTGCACCTGCTCAATGCAACGGCAACGGCCAAGGCCAGAGCAACAGCGGGCATTCCGTGGGATGGCGGGGCACTGTGGGTTTGCGGGGACGCCGTGAACCCATCCATGGGGGCTTGGTCGCCGCATCCATGCGGCTCACTGATCTGGCTCCCCGTCAGCGGACGCCAAGAAGCGATACTTTGATCGCACT
>NZ_JACVTT010000169.1:0-4397 GCF_016624665.1 Stenotrophomonas sp. S39
GCCATGCGTGGATGGGCTCATCAGTGCGGACCAACGGTCCGCACCCACCCAGCCAGTAGATCCACGCCATGCGTGGATGGGCTCATCTGTGCGGACCAACGGTCCGCACCCACCCAGCCAGTAGATCCACGCCATGCGTGGATGGGCTCATCTGTGCGGACCAACGGTCCGCACCCACCCAGCCAGTAGATCCACGCCATGCGTGGATGGGCTCATCTGTGCGGACCAACGGTCCGCACCCACCAAACCAGTAGATCCACGCCATGCGTGGATGGGCTCATCAGTGCGGACCAACGGTCCGCACCCACCAAACCGATGGTGGCGATCAACCGTAGCTGATCGCCTCGACAAACGCACCGCTGGCTTCCACGCGCACGGCCGCACGCTGGCCGGTGTCGGTGAAGTGCAGGCGCGCGAGGGTTTCGGCGAAATCGAAGGCGCGGACACCGTCGCGGAACTCGATCGGTTCCGGTTTGTCCGGGTGCAGCACGCGCCACTGGCGCTGCTCACATTGCAGACGGATCAACATGCGTTGCTCACTCCTTGAACAGCGTATCGATGACGGTGGGCACACCGGGAGGCGCACTGCCCCCGGTTGCCGACGATACGAGGAATGAACTGTGACCGCCATCAGATTAATCTGAATCTGAGGGCCACTGCCGTCAGTTGATCTGGAACTGGGCCCGGCAGCCATCGCTGACCCACACACCGCGGCGGTCCCAGCCCCAGGTACGACCTTCCACGCAGGGGCTGCGCGACTCCTGGCGCACCAGGCGCACGTCGCGGCGGACGCGCGCATCGCAGTACTTCTGCCGGCGGTCGTTGGAATGGCAGGCGATCACCTGGCCGCCGTTGCCGCCCCAACCGCCGCCGCCGTGGCCCCAGCCGCCACGGGATTCACCCACGAACTCGGCACGGCAGCCCTGGGTCACCCACACGCCACCACGCGACTGGCCCCAGGTGCGGCCCTCCACGCACGGCGAGCTGGACAACTGGCGGATCAGGCGCGCGCGACCGTCCAGCCGGCACTCGTTGCTGCGGTTCTTCACCGATTCGCAGCGCACGATTCCGCCGCCACGGTTGTCGTAGCGGTCGTCATAGCCACGGTTCTGCGCCTGCGCGACACCTGCAGCCGCCAGCATCGGCAGCACGAGGCATGCCACGGCTCCCCAGCCCAGTCCCCTGCCCGATCCCTTGCCCATTGCCACTTCTCCAGATGAATACGATGGCGCAAGCATCGGAGATTCCGGGCGCGCCGCACAGAGGGGGCGCATGACATGGTTCGCATTCCGTTCAAGCAACCCAACCGGGCCTGACCAGAATCGATCAGTCGGCGGCGGCGATCACTCTCCCGCGGCCGCCATCACCTGCGGCGTCCCCAGCTTTTCCTCGAACGCAAACGCGAACAGCTCGGCGTCGTTGCTGATGCCCAGCTTGCGCATTGCCGAGATCCGCTGCCGGCTGATCGTGCTGACCGTCCGCCGCAACTGTGCGGCGATCTCGGTGATGGACGGCCCGGATACATACAGCCGCAGCACTTCCAGCTCCTTGGGCGACAGCACGGACAGGGTCCGCTGGCGCCCGGCCTCCTGCAGGCAGGGGGCGAGCTCGGAGTCCAGGTAGATGCCGCCGCCCATGACCGAATCGACCGCATTGCGAAGGCCGTCCACGCCACTGCCCTTGTAGACCAAGCCGCGCACGCCGGTCCGCATGGCCATGTTGAGCGTGGTGGGATTAGTGATCATCGTGACCAGGACTACGGGAATCCTGGGGTGATTGCGACGCAGCGCCTGCAGCATCGCCTGGCCATCCGGCCGCTTTCCACCGGGCATCGAAAAGTCGGTCACCACCAGATCCACATCTTCAGTGGCGAGCAGATCGAGCAGCGCTTCCGCGCACTGCGCCTCGCCCACGACGCTGTGCCGGCCCTCTGCCTCGATCACAAGGCGGGTGCCAAACAGCACCAGCGGATGGTCATCCGCGATGGCGATTCGAGTGAGCATGGTGATTGCCTGTAAATGGTCACGCCGCAGTGCGCACGGAAAACGCTAATAACCCTCGAACGCTTCGTCAACTTAACATTGGAAAATGCAATTCCTCATCGCAAACCCGCGCTCATGCATGCCTTTCCATTAATTGCATGACCCCCGCGCACATTTGCAACTTTCCCAATAGTTTCATGGAAACAAAAACAGAAACCGACTTATATATCCACCTCCAATCACTCATGGCGCCCGATGCTCATGGTCCGATTCCGCCGCCATCCTTTCGAAGATCTCGAGGCACCGCCTGCCCCTCTGTCGATGCCAGCGGCAACGCTGCCGGCCGCGGCGCTGCCCTTCGTGCAGCAGCTGCGCATCCATCTGGCGAGCGACACCGCGACGCCGCGCAGGTCCGCCTATGCCGCCGTCATCCATGACGACACAGCCGTCTGCTGGCTGGACACGAAGAACGATCGCATGATGACCACGGCGCCCGCACCGATCACGCTGACACTGCTGCAGAAACTGCTCGCCGAGGAGCACCCGGCGTTGAGCCTTGCACCGGTCACGAAGGAGGTGTTCGAGCAGCGCGTGGTCGTGTCCAGCAACCTGGCGCTGCGCCCCACGCTGTGGAACATCGCGCTGGCCGCAACACGCTTGGACCGCTTGATGCTGCCGCTGCAGATGGACGCCAAGCTGCGCCTGCGCCGCTGGCCGGACTTCCGCATCCTCGCCCACCGCCACGACCACTTCCGCCTGTGCGCGCTGTTGATCAAGCAGGGCGCCTCCGTCCAGGCGTGCTGCGACATCCTCGACCTGCCGCAACGCCAGGTGCAGTCGTTCTTCAATGCCGCCTTCCTCACTGCCTACGCCTTCCCGGTGATGGGCAGCGACGCACCGGTCCGTCCCTCGCCCACCGATGGCCTGGTCAATCTGTGGCGCCAACTTCGTATCCGCTGGAGTGCATGAGCGTGCGTGAGCACAAGATCGTCGTTATGGGCCCGCTGGGTGCGGGCAAATCCACCCTCGTGCAGACCCTCACCCACGGCAAAGCCGTGGTGACCGAAGCCCGCAATACCGACCCCAGCGTGGGCAAGGAATACACCACCGTTGCCATGGATTACGGCGACATCGACCTGCCGGGCGGCGACCGGCTGCGCCTGTATGGCTCGCCCGGGCAGGAACGCTTCTCGTACATCTGGCCGATCCTGCTGGCGGGTGCCGAGGGCGCCATCGTGCTGGTGGATGGCAGCAAGTGCGTCAACGCCACACTCGCCGGCCAGCACCTGCAGGCCATCGCCGAGCACGCGCCCACCCTGCCGGTGGTGATCGGCATCACCAAGTGCGGCCGCACCGACGATCCGATCCTGCCGCACTGGCAGGCATGGTTGAGCGAGCAGGCCCCGCACCTGCCAGCCTTGCCGCTGGACCCGCGTGACATGAAGCAGGCCATCACCGCCATGGACCTGCTGATGAGCCAGATTGAATGCAATGCGATGGCGGCCGCATATGAGTGACGCGCTTAACGCCGCACCGGCATTGAACGCACTGGCGCGCGACGTCCCGGGCATCCAGGCCATCGTGGTTGCCAGCGCCGACGGCTTCGCGCTCGCCCAGGCCGGGCCGAAAGGCAACGTGGCCGATCGCCTGGCCGCGATGACCAGCTCGATGCTGGGCCTGGCCAGCGCGCTGGGGCGCGAGCTGCGCTTTGGCGAACTGGACACGCTGATCCTCGACGCCGCCGACGGCAAGGTGCTGATGCTGGCCATACCCGGATCGCAGCCGCGGCTGCTGATGACCGCGTGCGACCACAGCTGTGTCATCGGCAACGCCCTGTGGCATGCCAAGCAGTGCGTGCGCACGCTGGCCGACAACACGAACTGATGCATGTCGCTCTCACTGCTCAGACGACTCTTTTCTTCCAAACACCCGCAACGGACGACTGAAATGAATACCGCCATCAACAAATGCCTGGACACGCTCATGCAGATCAACGGCGCACAAGCCGTGGCACTGGTCGACTACGAAAGCGGCATGCTGCTGGGCAACGCCGGCTCGGGCGTGGACATGGAGCTGGCCGCCGCCGGCAACACCGAAGTGCTGCGCGCCAAGATGAAAACCGCCGAAGCCCTCAACCTCAACGACAGCATCGAGGACATCCTCATCACCCTGGGCCGCGCTTACCACGTGCTGCGCCCGGTGTCGGCCAAGAAGGGGCTGTTCTTCTACGTCGTGCTGGACCGGCAGAAGGCGAACCTCGCCCTCGCCCGCCGCATGGTGCTGGATGTGGAGAGTTCGCTGGCGCTGTAACGGCCACAAACGCGTTCATGGGGAAGGCGTGGCCGGGGGGGGGGGGGGGGGGGGCCCCCCCCCGGGGGGGGGGGGGGGGGGGGGGGGGGGGGGGGGGGGGGGGGG